>JAHEFL010000055.1:6089-8055 GCA_024640205.1 Flavobacteriales bacterium
GGCTTGAACAATCCTGCCGATATCGACTATGATCCGGTGAATGACAGGGTCTGCATCCCTAATGCCGGGAATAGTACGGTCACGCTTTTCGAACTCGGTTGCATCCCGACCACCGTAGCTGAGGGAGCAGATGATCGGTTGGTCGTTTTCCCGAACCCAGCGGCAGCGGATGTCCGGATCAGCGGACTGGCAGAAGGCCAGCACTCGTACCAGGTGATCAGTCCTGATGGGCGGGTCATGCTTTCGGGTTCGGGGTTCCGTTCCGGTGATCTATTGAACGTGGATCACCTGCACAAGGGCCAATATGTGATGCTTTTCACCAGCACTTCCGGTGAACGCCTCCGCGCCAACCTACAGAAGGACTGACCCTGAGCTTCAGAGATCGGCCTGTGCTGCCGTAGAAGGGCCGTCCGCTGGGGCGGGTCCGTGACCACTGCCGACCCATTCCAGCATGAGGCGGTATCCAATGGACAGGATCACGGCGCCGGTGAATAGCCCGATGATCCCGGATAGTAGGAAGCCACCGATCGCACCAAGGAAGATCACTGCGGTGGGCGCCGGCGCACCATGTCCCAGCAGTATGGGCCTCAGGATATTGTCCGACAGGGTGGTGATCACCATCCAAATGGTGAGGAGGATCGCCGGTAGGGTGTCCATGGTAGCCCAAGCGTATACCACAGCACCGATCGCGACCGGGCCGACCCCGATTTGAACGATCGCGAGGATCAAACCAAGCAAGGCCAAAAAGCCAGCGGCAGGGACTTGAGCAACGAATAGGCCGATGGAGAGGATAGTGGTCTGGATCAATGCAACACCGAGTATGCCCTTTGCCACATTCCGGACCGTGGCTGCTGCCATAACGACCAAGCCAGGGCCTCTCGGTCCGATCGCCCGGATGAAAAAGCCGTTGGCCGCATCGCGCCCTGGACCGTAGTATGCCAGAACGACCCCGGCAAGTAGGATGGAGGCCAGGAATTTCATCAGGTCCATGCCGAAGGTGCCCAAGGACCCCAATATGTATAGGCCGGCATCGCGCAGCTCAGGACCGAATTGCTGGACGAGCTCGGCCAGCGCGCCGTCATCAGCCGGCCATCGGTCGGCTATGAATTTCTTCACTCCCGCACCGGTGTGCCAATCCAGGGGCAGTTGTGGGACCTGCATCAGCTCTTTGCTCATATGTGCTTTCATCGAACTCGCGGTCCGGTACAGGCTTTGGCCAGTGAAATAGCCCGGCACCATGACGATGGCGATGCCGGTCATGACCATCAAGGTCGCCGAAACGCCGCGTCGGTTCCCAAGGCGGGTGCTTAACCGGATATGGACCGGATGCAAGGCGACCGCCATGATGATCGCCCATATGATGATCGAACTGAACGGAGCCAATATCAATCCACACCAGAGCAGGAGACCGCCCAGTAGGATCAATTGGATGAACACGTCGATGGGTTTGGCGGCCGCTTTCATTTTTTTGGGTGTGGCACGGTTACTATGTCTGTACGATAGCGGTCCTCATTTTACGTCGTCCGAGGATCTACCCCGTCCTGCTATTCAGAAAGCGGACACCAACAAGACGGTCGCACCGTTGCATCCGATCACTGAAATAGACCAGGATCAGGTAGTCGTTCTCCGTTTGGAAGTGGCTCCCTTCGATGGTCGTGATATCGCCGGAAACACTTCCTGGCGTCAAGGTTGCGAATGCGTAATCATAGAATCCTTGTTTAAGCAGTATCGACGCAGTGTAGGCGTTCCTGTCTCCATCCCAGCGCATGCGGTTCTCCGCACTGCAGTGCCAATCCGAGAACCCGCCCAGCACGAATACTTCCTGGCCAAGCGGTGCGGCCATGGGAAGGGTGAAGTGGACTTGAACGTAGTCGGCCCCCAGAGGATCACCATCAAAGAAGTCGTTCCGCACGAAGAATTTGCCGTTCAGGTCGGGCTGGTCAAAGTGGACACGGATGTTCCTCTT
>JAHEFL010000475.1 GCA_024640205.1 Flavobacteriales bacterium
GCTCATTGAATGAAGCTCCACCGGAGCAAGCCTGGGTCGTACACATGGCACCCAGGAGAAATAGTAGGGAAATGGTACGCATGATCGTTCGGTCGTGCAATTGGAACGAACATGACAGGTAAAAAGTGCGGAACGGCCCCGTTCGGGCCATCGAACAGGGTCCCTAGCGGCGTTCCTTCTTTGGAACGATGCGTTTGGGCTCGTAATATTCCTTCTTCGGTTCCGGCCTGCCCCTGCGCTCTTCACCGCGGGACCCGCTGTTCGCCGGACGCTCTCCCTTCCGGTGACCGCGGTTCTGTGGGCGACCGCCGCCTTTGAAACCACGATCCTTTTTTGGAGCACCTTGTCCGCCGGGGCCCTGGGCCTCATCCACACGCACTTTGCGGCTCTTGTAGCTCGCCCCTTGGAAGGAACTGAAGACCTGCTCGTAATACTCGGGGTCGATATCGATGAAGGAGTACACGTCCTTGATGAGCATGCGGCCGATATGCTCGCCGGTAATGCTGCTCATACCGCAGATATAGCCGAGCATTTTGCCCTTATCAAAGCCATCCGCGGTGCCGAGGTTGATGAACATCTGGCGACCAGTGCTGAAGCGTTCGCGTCCGCTATCCTGGCCACGGTCCGCCGGGCCGCGCAAGGTGTGGTCCTTGCGGCTCATGTCGATATTGAGGTCCGGGGTGTTACGGAATTGGGTGATGATCCGATTGAAAGCCACGCTCATGAAGCGTTCGATCAGCTCCTCTTTGCTGAAGTCCTTCAGTTCCTCGTGCGCAATGGGAAGGATCGTGGCCAGCGCTTCGTGGTCGACTTCCACGTTCTTCAGTTTGTGCAAATAGGCCACCACCTGCGCTTTGCCGATGTCACCACCACCCGGTACGCGTACGTAGGTGAAATGGGTCTTCAGCATCCTTTCGAGCTGCCGCACCTTGTTCACCTCCCGCACACCGATCAAGCTCAAGGAGATCCCGCTGCGTCCGGCGCGGGCCGTTCTACCGCTCCGGTGGGTGTAGCTCTCCGCCTCACCAGGAAGGTCGAAATGGACCACATGGGTGATGTCACTCACATCGATCCCTCGCGCAGCGACATCGGTGGCGATCAGAAGCTGTAGGCTACGTGCACGGTACCGACCCATTACGTGGTCACGTTGGGCCTGGCTCAGATCCCCATGAATGGCATCCGCGTTGTAGCCATCCTTGATCAGTGCGGTCGCCAATTCCTGCGTTTCGTGCTTGGTACGGCAAAAAACGATGGCGAAAAGATCGGGATCGGCGTCCACGAAGCGCTTCAGCGCGGCGTAGCGGTCGCGGGCATGTACCACGCTATACTGGTGCTGGATGGCGCTGGCCGTGGTATTCCGTTCGCCCACTTGCAGCTCCTGGAAATCGCGCATATAGCCCTTGGCAATGGCCCGTACCTCTCGGCCCATGGTGGCGCTGAACAGCCAGGTCCGCTTGTCCGATGGTGTGGTGCTCAGGATCTCCGTAAGATCTTCCTGGAACCCCATGTTCAACATCTCATCCGCCTCATCCAGCACTACAACATCCAAGTTGGAAAGATCAACGGCCTTTCTCCCGATCAGATCCAAAAGGCGCCCCGGTGTGGCCACGATGATCTGCGTTCCCCGCTGGATCTCACGCATCTGGTCACGGATGCTGGCGCCGCCATACACCGCGGTGACACGCGTTCCCTTCATATGTCCTGCGAAGCGTTCGAGATCTCCTGCGATCTGCACACACAGTTCACGCGTGGGTGCAAGGACCAACGCTTGTACGGCGCGCTCCTGTGGATCGAGGAATTCGAGCAAGGGCAAACCAAATGCAGCGGTCTTGCCGGTGCCGGTCTGGGCAAGCGCCACCACATCGTTCTCCGATCCCAACAACATCGGAATGGCCTGGGCTTGTACCGGGGTGGGCGTGGTGAATCCGATATCCTGAAGTGAACGGATCAATTCGGCCCGAAGTCCGAGCGTATCAAAGGATGACATGGTGATGGAGGGAAGGCGAAGGGAATGAGGCGCCCGGGAGGCGCTTGGATCATGGAACTGCCTTAGGCAGGCGGCGCGAAGGTACGCCGATCCGGTGGGACGGGACCCCGGATCTATCTTTGGCCGCCTTCGATGTACATGGTGGAAGCGAGTTTTACAGGGACGATCCGGGTGATCGCCATACTTCTCCTGGTATGGTTCGTACTTCGGTTGCTCCGGAGGCAAGGGAAACAAAGTACCAAGGGCGGCTTCCGGAGCACACCCCGCGAAGATCGTCCGGTCGGTGATGTGCGGATCGAGAAGGTCAAGGGGACCGCAAAGGAGGACAAGGATCAGGACAATGACCCGCCTGTCACGGATGCG
>JAHEFL010000476.1 GCA_024640205.1 Flavobacteriales bacterium
TATCGAGCACACTGTCAGGGCGATTTCCTGGGTGAATTGCAGCTCGGTGGTGATACCGTGATCCGCTCCTTTTCGCTCACACACCCGATCCCCACGCACATCTCGGCGATCGCAGTGGCGGACTACCGGGACAGCACGCACTACCACACAGGAGTGTACGGAACCTATCCGGTAACCTTCACCGCCAAACCCGCGCAGCTGAACGCGATGGTGAGCAAGATGGGCGATACCGATGCCACGATCGATGCGCTGGAGCATTGGTTCGGGCCTTACCAGTACGACCGTGTCGGTTATGTGCTCACCACCGATGGTGCGCTGGAGATCGCCACCAACATCGCCTATCCGCAGTTCATGACCGGTCAGTCGGTATTCGATAACCGCGGTCTGCTGGCGCATGAGTTCGGGCACCAGTGGTGGGGGAATTGGGTCACACCGTACAACCACAACGACATGTGGCTGAAGGAAGGCCCTGCCGAGTACAGTGGCCACCTCGTGGAGGAATGGGTCAACGGCGAAGCGGCTTTTGTGGATGTGGTGAAGGACAATCATCTCTTCGTGCTGGACCAGGCACATGTGCAGGACAATGGTTTCTGGCCATTGAGTCCGGTGCCCGATGCCGAAGTGTATGGAAGGCATACGTACTACAAAGGGGCATCGGTGATGCACAATCTGCGCGGATACCTGGGCGACACACTTTTCCGTCAGGCGATGCGCGCGGTGCAAGTGAGCCGTGCGGAGAACACCATGACACCGGAGCAGTTCCGCGATGGACTGGAAGCAGGCAGCGGCGTTGATCTGGATGCGTTCTTCGATGCCTGGGTGTTCGCGCCGGGCTACGCGACCTTCCTGACGCAAACACAGAGCGCACAGCCGAACGGGAACGGATGGAATGTGGACCTGACCCTGCGGCAACGTTTGCGGGCGGCACCGGCCTTTCATCAGGACGTACCGCTTGATATCACGTTCTTCAGTAGCGATTGGCAACGCGAGGACCATCAGGTGATCGCCGATGATGAGTTCACCGCGCTCTCGCTCCCCTGTGCGTTCGAACCGCATCTCACTGTGCTGAACGCCAACAACCGTCTGAACCAGGCACGCATGGACCACCTGTTCACCATCCGGAACGGACAACCGTTCACGGCCTTGTTGCCGTACGTGGAATTGCGCCTCTATGCCGATGCGGTGGTGGACAGCACGCTGATGTATGTGGAGCACGTCTGGGCCGGCCCCGATCAGGACCAGGTGAGCTGGGGAATCGACGAAATATCCGCGACCCATTTCTGGAATTTCGATGGGATCTGGAATACAGGTGATGCATTCCATGCTCGCTTGAACTACGATGGGAACACGGCGACCGATCTGGACCATGACCTCATCGACTTCGACGAGACCGATCTGATCCTGGTACACCGGGCCACCGCCAGCGATCCGTGGGAGATCTATCCGTACTTCACCCTTGTGCCGGGAAGTCTGACCGACGGGCTCGGTTCCTTGACGATCGACATCCTTGAGAAGGGTCATTATGCCCTGGCGAAAGGTGGCGGAGTGGCTTCCGTTCTTGATCCGGTTACCGAGGCGAATGCCTTTGTGCTGTTCCCGGTGCCGGCCCAGGAGAAGCTCACCGTGCAAGGCGAACTGGTCGAGGGAGGGACCGTGCTCTTCGACATGCTGGATATGGAGGGTAGGTCGGTGCAGCGCAGCACCTCTTCGGTGCAAGGTGTCTTCACACGAATGCTGGATTTGGCAGGACTTCCGGAAGGATCCTATCTGCTGCGTATAAGCACCGCACAGGGCAGGCAGATCGGCACCCAGCGCTTCGTCATCATGCGGTAAGTGAGCGTTCCGGTGGCGGGCGGAAGTGCTCAGCTGATCCGGTCCCACTACCTTCGCGGCCGTTCTTCCGGCCCCATAGTTCAACGGATAGAATAGGAGTTTCCTAAACTCTAGATCCAGGTTCGATTCCTGGTGGGGTCACCACGCTGCGATCCACGCAGCTTCCTCGAGGAGTGGGCGCACGGTATGGCCGCTATCACGCTGGGGTTCAACACGGTACTGTGTGAAACTGCCCCGCTACCCGCGCTGGACGGGGCTTACGGCCCGGCTACCTTCGGCGGGGCCGCAGGTGTATGCATCCGCGGGCCTGTCATACCATGCCAAGGGTCACCTTGTTCCTGTTCCTCCTATTGCTGTGCCCCGCTCTGGTGGCGCAACCGGTCAACGACGACTGTGCTTCGGCGACCACCTTGTGCGCGCAACAACCCATGGCAGCGACGAACAACGGTGCCGTGGGACCTCCGGGATTCTGCCCTGCTACGGACAACGTCATCTGGTTCACCTTCACCACC
>JAHEFL010000056.1 GCA_024640205.1 Flavobacteriales bacterium
TCAAACCGGCGAACAGAACGATGCTCTACCGTGATCTTCAGGAACGCTTGGGAGTGAAGGTCTCACGGGTGGAGATCGGTAAGATCGACCTGCTGCGTGATACGGCACAGTTGCGCGTGTTCTATTTCGAGGACGAACAGGCCCATGGCAGCTTCACAGAACTGCCCAGGGATGACGGGGACGACTGATATTCAGACCGGCCGCCGAAGAAGCGCTACGGCGTAAGCGCAAACGCCTTCCTCCCTGCCAACGAATCCCATTTTCTCGTTGGTCGTGGCTTTGATGCCGACCGCATCCTCTCCAACAGCGAGTATGGAAGCTATCACCTTGCGCATGGCCGGTGCATGCGGCATGATCTTGGGGCGCTCCAGTACGAGGGTGCAATCCACGTTCCCGACGCTCCATCCCTGATCGCCGATGATCTTCATCACGGAGCTTAGCAACACCTTGCTGTCCGCGTTCTTCCATGCCGGGTCCGTATCCGGGAAATGCTGTCCGATGTCGCCTGCCCCTGCAGCGCCCAGCAGGGCATCACAAACAGCATGCAAGAGGACATCGGCATCGGAATGCCCCAAGGCACCCGTGGAATGGGGGATCAACACGCCTCCCAACCAAAGCTCTCGGCCCTCGACGAGCCGGTGCACGTCATAGCCGAAGCCGACCCGGAGATCCGTCATACGTCGCCGGACTTCTTCTTGTCCCCCTTGCCGTCGAATCGGAACCCAAGGGTGAAGCGCAGCGTGTTGGCCAGCGGGCTCTGTTGCGTATTGGCGATCAAATAGCTCAGGTCCAGCGCGAACTTGCTGTAACGCACGCCAGCGCCCAGCGTGAAATACTTCCGGTTGCCCTTGGTATAGTGTTCCCAGAAATAGCCGGCGCGGAAAGCGAACTGCTGGTCGTACCAGTACTCCAGACCACCAGCAAGGTTGAACTCACGCATCTCTTCCCTGAAAATGCTGCCCGATTCGACCACGACATTACCATCATCATCGTAGCTCACGTTACCTGGCGCATCGGAGAACGACCCGAACATGCCTGCCGCCACTCCCACGTTGGGGTCACGTCCACTTGCGATGGCCGGTGAGTCCGTAACCGGGTCTATCACCACCGCTCCGTTCTCATCGAGCAGATAAACAGGAGGGGTCGGGACCAGGAGCTTATTGATGTCGAGATTGAACGCGATGCTGTTGTACTCATCCAACTGCATCGTGTAGGAAGGTCCCAATCGGAGGTTGATGGGGATGAAGTCCTGTTCCGCCGTGGACGTGTAGGACATCTTGGCGCCCACGTTCGATATGTTCAAGCCGAACGCCAGGGTGTTGTCGCCGTTCCCGATCTCCGGCTTCACATAATAGAAGGACACGTCCGCAGCCACGGACTGACCGGCTTTCGAATCCGCACCCTGCACGTTGATGCCACCGGTCAGGTTGCTGTTGATATAGCGGATGGCGACGCCACCGGAGAAATTGTCACCGAACTTCTGTGCGAAGACGACGTCCACTGCGAATTCAGCCGGTTTGAAATCACGGATGGTCGCCCCTGTCACGTCCGTGAACAGGATACTACCGAGATTGAAATAGCGCAATGAGCCTCCGATGGCACTGCGCTTATTACCCAGTCGCTTGTATCCGGCGAGATACGCCAGGCTCATGTCGGGCACCAGGTTCCGCAACCAAGGGCTATAGCTCATGAAGAATTCCCCTTCATTTTCCGCGAATGCCAGCTTCGAAGGGTTCCAGTGGATGGCGTTGGCATCCGGGGAAACGGCCACCCCGGCATCGCCCATACCCCCAGCCCGCGAATCGGGGCTGATCATAAGGAACGGGACAGCCGTTGTGATGGTATTGAGCTGATCTCCGCACTGTTGACCAGCCGACTGGAACTGCGGATCACAGGGTTGTGCGAATAGATCCGCTGGAAGGCCCCAAGCCGTGAGTAGGACGGCGAGCACGGACAGGCGGTTTAAGAACATCAGGTAGGGGTATGGGAAAAGGACGGCAAATATACGGGGCTTCACCCCTGTTTATTGTGCTAATTACCGCAGGATCACCAGCTTCTCTATCTTCTCGGCACGTTCACCGTCGGAGGTGGTCACGCCGAGCTGGTATACGTAAACGCCGCGTCCAAGTTTATCCCCGAAGTCATCACGCCCATCCCATGCCAGTGCATCACTGCGATATCCCTGGCAGGTGACCTGTCTGTTGATCGTCTTCACCAGACGACCGCTGACAGTGAACACCTGGACCTGCACGTTGAGCGTGTTACAAGGTCTGTTGTGTTCGAAAAAGAACTCGGTGTAGGTCGTGAATGGGTTCGGGTAGTTCAGCACGTGGTCCAGTGCCAGCTCCGCTGAGGAAGCCACGACGAATTCCGTGGACGCCTCGGAGGAATTGTTGAACACGTCCCAAGCCTTCAGGCGCAGTGTGTGGGCACCCTCCTCCAGATCACTGAGCCGGTAACGCACCGAACCGCTCTTATAGGTGTCCAGGTCGGCCTGGTACTGATCGTTCAGGACGATGGCTTGGTCACTATTCTCGTTCAGGATGGCCAGCAGGTCATGTCCGATGCTGCTTCCCACCGTATTGATCCCGTTCTCGTCCGAGATCTTGGCATAGATCAGGGGGCTTTGATCGGTCATGCCACCTCGCACGAAACTCTCATCGTTCAGGTACAGTTCGATCCGGGGTCCGATCTCATCCTCGGCGATATCCGTGGCGGTCCCTCCGATGATGGGTTCGTTCGAATGACCGCTGGCGTTCGTGCTCCAACTTTCCGCGTAGCAACTGATCCTGCCCGGTCCGAATTCATAATTAATGTCCTTGGGCACCACGAAAGTGAAGTCGAAGCTTCCATTGGTCACGGAGGCTTTCCCACGGTACAAAGTGCTCTTCCGGATGCGGAAAGGGAACGGCGTACCCCCATCGTTGGCCAGCGTGCTCACCTGTTGTTCCTTGTCGTAAACCACGGGTATCACCTGGCCATTGAAATCGGCCATGGGCAGACCATTACCATCGTCAATGAAACCGCTGATCCGCACCGTGGCCAGTGCCTTGATGGTATCCACTGGATTGCCCAACGTATCCGTCACGGCAGAGATGACCAGGTGTTCACGGGGCATGGCCAGGCGCATGCTCGGGTCCCCTAGCAATGCGAAATTCCTATGGTTGGTGGAGTTCGACTGGGCGGTCGTGATGTCCCTTTTCGTCTCCCGATAGATATCCCCCAAGAGGAAGGTCCTCCCCTCTTCATCCACCTCACTGAATACATGGTCATAGAACCGTTGGCTGAGTTGGAAATTGGCCTGAGAGAAGGCCAGACGCGTGGTGGTCATCAAGCCGATGCCGCCACCACCCGCGTTCAAAATCACATATTCGCCGGCAGAGGTCCGCCCGGGGTCATCCCAACGGGAGAATTCGCAAGTGGCTGTCATGAATAGCGGTAAGCGGTCCTTGTTGGTCCATCCGAATATGGTCCCGTTGTCAAGGAAGCGCTCGTGGGCCCAACCGACCTCCCCGCCATGGCCTACATAATTCACCAATAACAGGCCTTTCTGGACCCGTTCGCGCAACTCCGCACTCGCCTGCGTGTAGCGCTGTCCGCCCGGTGTGCTGATCTGTTGGTAGGCATCTTGGAACACCTTGTTCACATTGAACTCAGGATGGTCGTTCTCCACCAAAGCTGCCAATTGATTACTCTGCGACATGTGCACCCAACCCTCGAAGCCATCCCCGTCCTGGTCATCCGATGCGAAGAGTATCTGGGTCCGCCAATCGGCGATGCCGCCTTCCCCTGTAGCGGAACACACATCGCCCGTCGAGGAAAGCATGTCCAGCCGATCATAGTTCAGGATCTTGTCCACCACTTCCCTGGCCTGCTGTAAGGAGGATACGGGAAGCCGACCGATCCCGATGTCCACGAGGTCACCCGTCCATTCCCCTTCCGCTTCGTCCAACAGACCGAAGTAGTCATCCGAGGTATAGGACTTCGACGGATCCACAGCGTCCGCGGTCTGGTAGGATGGGATCCAGTTCTGATTGGTCGGGGAAAGGGAAATGTTGTTGTATGACCCGTCCCCGAAAAGCAATAGATAACGCGGCATCAGCAAGGGGTCCGTGCCGGCCTTATCGTAGAGCATTCGCATGTAGCGCTTGATCGCCGTGGCATCGCGGGAGCCGGAACTGAATTCATTGAATACCTGCTGGGGCGTGACCATGCTCACGACAAGACCTTCACTCATTCGTTGGTCGGCCAACCTCTGTGCCTGGCTCATGAACTCCGGCGGGCACACGATGACCAGATCCGTGGGAAGGGCAGTGGCATGAAGGTCCTGGTTCTGCACCGGACCGATGGCCGTGGGTGTCAAGTATCCGCTGTTCCGAAAGGATATGAACTGACGAAGGCTGTCCGTTCGGACACGGAAGATCTTCTGGCTGTTCTGATCCGTGAATTCCACGTTCGCCGGCCGCGCCGGATCGGTGATCTCCCAGATCCTGTGGACGCTCTGACCTTGATCCACGACGAACTGAGCCACATTTCCTGAGCCGATCGAAGCGAGATCGCGGAACATCAATTGATCACCGATCATGCGCAACTCCCTTCTGCAATTCAGGGTCAAGTAGTTCATCCATCCCAGGGAGGTCACCGGATTATGCTTGGTGAAGGTCACTGTCACCGGGACGCTATTTCCGGTGGGTTGAAAGTCGAACATCTGATCGAAAGGTCGCGCGAACAAGCCGGTATAGCTGGTGCCAACACCCAGCACATTGAACGTATTGCTCAAAGCTGACCCTGAAGTGATCGTGAACCCACTTGAATTCGTTGTACCCAGGGTCCGGGCCGTGCCGTTGAACGTGATGTTCGCAGGTTCATCCGGAGCCAGGAAGGGCGTTTCAAAATTGAAGTTGTAGGTCAGGATGATGTCGAACAACTCCCCGTAATAGGTCCGGCCCGACTTGATCAGGTTGACCAGGTCCTTTTCGATATGCTGACGGTCGTTGAAGCGCGAGACCGTATGCGTTTCCGGATCGCTGGTGAGCATGGCCGGAGCGATGCGTTCCGGCGGATCCACCCCGATCCCAATGAAGTAGCAAGCCGAATCCGTGTAAACGTTCTTCGTCTGCCTGAATTTTCCATCCTCCAGGTCCCAACGTTGCGCTCCGCTGGCATAGAAGAGGATCCTATCCCCCGGGCCGAACTGACCATCCCCACCATCCTCGACCTGGATGGCGTTGAGCCGTAGGTCCGTATTCCGCGGCACATCGTTGCGGAAAGGCAGCAATCCGTGGTGGTTGCCATAGATGTTGATGGCATCGGAGGATAATCCGGTCATATCCACACCCAAACTGCTCAGGAAGGCGTGATCGATCTGGTGGACCCCATCGCGCGTCACGGTGAACCGGTACCATTGGCCGGAAGCAAGTTTGGACGTGGCCGGATAATCCTTCCGTATCCCGACACCATTGCGATCACTGGTCCTGATGATGTCCATCCGGAAGGAAAGCATCTTCTCGACCATGCCGGTCACGGGATTCCGCCGGAATGGATAAATGCTTACCAGCGCCTTGGGCTGTTTACGGTACCAGGAGATCGCGGAAATGATCTCAGGCTCCGCCTCCGCCCAGTCCATTTCACCCCACTGTACACGCTCTGCAGAGCTCAACGGGGTATATGTGGTGTTCCGCAGCACCACACGGAACTCCGAAGTATTCGATGCGAGGTCGATCACTTCGTGGTAATAAGGCACCCCGCCACGGTCCATGTCCAGGAAAGCACCTTGGAAAGGCAACACCTCCTTACCCACCTCGGCAGAAGTCTCTTTGGTCCCGGTGCTCCGGGCAACGGTCCGCTCGCTAACGTTCCGTCCCAGAACCTCGGGCCTATCCGTCCCGATCGACTCGCCCCATTGCAGGATACGGTCGAATCCCTGCTGGGCGGAAATACCGTGAACGGCAAGGACCGTAAGCGTCAACAGGGCCGGGCGAAGGAGCATTTTTAACACCGATCAACAGGTTTTCAACAGATCGGACCGAAAGTACTACCTTCGACCCTTGCATTCATCGGAACACCGCACCAACGTCCGTGGTTCGGGATCATTGCCCGGGGAAGGAGATGTGAACCGTAATGCAAGGGGATCCGTATACTTGGCGCCGACTGAAAGCGTTGATCGATCGAGAGCATGATGGAATGGACCATTAGGCGTGCGGCTCTGGGCCTTGCACTGGGCGTTTTCGCGACACTGGGCGCCAGCGCTCAGGACCCGCAATTCACGCAGTTCTACGCCAACCCGCTATACCTGAACCCTGCCTTCGCAGGTACCGCGCGCTGCCCAAGGGTCGTGCTTAATTACCGCAATCAATGGCCGGCCTTGACCGGTACGTTCGTGACGACCAGCGCGAGCTATGACCAGCATGTGGACGGAATGAGCGGTGGATTGGGTCTGTTGGTGACGAATGACCAAGCGGGGAAAGGAACACTCAACACCACCACGGTTAGTGGCATCTATTCCTACCAGCAGGCCATTTCGAGGAAATTCTCAATAAAGGTTGGATTCCAAGCCACGTACTTCCAGAAATCCCTGGATTGGAGCAAGCTCACCTTCGGCGACCAGATCGATCCGAGGAGGGGCTTCATTTACAATACTAATGACGTTCCGCGTGGTGGGCAGGTCGGCAATGCGGATTTCAGTGCTGGCGTCCTGGGGTACTCCGACGTGTTCTTCGTTGGCTTCGCAGTGAACCACTTGACGGAACCAAATGAATCGCTTGTCGTAGGTGAGAGCAAACTTCCCATGAAACTCACCGGACATGCAGGCGCTTCGATCCCGATCGGGATGCGCGGCAAATACGGTTCCGCCCGGACCCGCATCTCGCCTAACGTACTATACCAGCAGCAAGCTGCGTTCCGTCAATTGAACCTGGGGATGTACCTCGACCATGGACCCATCACTGCGGGGGTGTGGTACCGTACCCGCGATGCGTTCATCGCGCTGATCGGCTTCTCCACGGATAAGTTCAAGTTCGGATACAGCTACGACGTGACCACATCCAGCCTCACGACGGCCACGGCCGGTTCCCATGAGGTAAGCCTGCAAATGCAATTCAATTGCAAACCGAAGAAAAGAAGGTTCCGCGTGGTGGCCTGCCCCACGTTCTGAACCGGACCAGCAACGAAAGCGATACGACCATGAGCCTAGCAAGGAACATCGGCCTTTTGATCACCGGAGCGGCGCTATTCAGCGCCTGCCAGTTCGAAAAGAGCGGAGCCACCGGGTGGAATTACAACGACTCCAAGAACGGAGGCTTCGAGAAGGTCGGCTTCGACGAGCAGGAGACCGGCCCCGGCCTGATCCTGGTTGAAGGGGGCCACTTCACCATGGGCCGCGTGACGGATGATCTGCTGCACGAGTGGGACAACATCCCTCGCGCTGTAACGGTGTCCTCCTTTTACATGGATGAGGTGGAGGTGACCAACTTCTACTGGTTGGAATACCTCTACTGGTTGGACCGTGTGTTCGCCGCCGATTACCCGGAGATCTACAAGAAGGCCTTGCCGGACACCCTCGTTTGGAGGAGCAAATTGGCGTTCAATGAGCCTTACGTTGAGTATTACCTGCGCCATCCTGCCTACCGCGATTATCCGGTGGTCGGGATCAACTGGCTCCAGGCCAACGACTACTGCGCCTGGCGGACGGACCGCGTGAACGAGGTCATCCTTATCCGAGAAGGTCTTTTCGAGCACTACCCGAACCAGATCAATGAGGACCACTTCACCACCGATGCATACCTGGCCGGCCAGTATGAGAGCGGGAAGAAGGTGGACGGTGTGACCGATTTCAACCCGAACAAGGATACCCGGAACATCAAGATGGAGGATGGCGTGCTGCTGCCGCGCTACCGCCTGCCGACCGAGGCGGAGTGGGAATATGCCGCATACGGCCTCGTGGGTAATACGGTCGATGAGCGCGTCGTTGAGCGTCGCATTTATCCATGGAACGG
>JAHEFL010000477.1 GCA_024640205.1 Flavobacteriales bacterium
CAAGCTGGGAAAGCGATCCACCCTATTGTTCTTCAAGAAGAACGCACCGCTCCGGGTGACCACTTTCCAGGCATCATTGATGCTACCTCCGCCGATGGGTGCATGATCATCGATCACGGTTCGGCTGCCGAGCAGCTCCGACAGCTTATCATTCAACTCGTTCAGGAGGGCATTGGAAAGCGACATGGGCACGCAAAGTTCCACAGCGGATCGATAGAACACATAAATTCGCGGTCCCATTCCCGATGGGTGACCAGCACGACTGGCCGGAACATTGGAACAATGGGGAATTGGCTCCGCTGGGTGGAGCGTCCTGCTAAGGCGGGAAGGTCACCAGGTCGAGCATTGAAATAATGGGGAATTAGCTCAGCTGGCTAGAGCGCTTGCATGGCATGCAAGAGGTCACCGGTTCGACTCCGGTATTCTCCACCAGGGCGGTCTTTCGGGACCGCCTTTTTCATTTGATCGCAGCCCGGTTCATTGGGCTGGTCAAGTCTGAGCGTCCCGCCATAGCGGGAAGGTCACCGGTCCGCTCCGGTATTCTCCACACAGGGCGGTCATTCATGATGCGGGAATGGTGGAACGGGAACACAATGCGCATCTTGCGGGATGGACCTGTCCATACGTCACATTTTTCACCCATCCGATCTAACGCCGGCAAGCCAGGCAGCCTTTGAGCATGCCCTGCGTATGGCGATCGCGGCGAAGGCCAAGCTTACCGTGATGCATGTTATGCAACGCTCCGGTGATGAGGAGTGGGATGCATTCCCAGGTGTGAGGGATGTGCTGGAACGCTGGAAAATGCTGCCAGCAGGTGCAGGGGTGGAGGCGATCGAGAGCCTCGGGGTCACGGTTCGGAAGGTGTCGGCGCAGGCCAGTGAACCGTCTGAGGCCTGTATCGATCACTTGGAGCGACACCCGGCGCAGCTGATAGTCATGGCCACAGGTCAGAACGGCCGGGGTGCCGGCCTATGGAATACTTCGGTGTCCGGTCGGATCGCCGCACAGGCCGGGATCACATCGTTGTTCCTTCCGCAAGCGACCAAGGGCTTCATCCAGGCCAGTAATGGCAAGGTGGAGGTCCGAAGGATCCTGGTGCCGATCGATCGATCCCCGGATCCGGCACCTGCGTTCGAAGCAACGGATGGGCTGGTTACGCTGCTTTCCATTCAGAACTTGATCAGGGCGACGTACCATGCAGGAACGGAGGCGACCATGAACATGATCGAGGGCCTTCCCGCGCTTTCTTCTGGTTGGCAGCGATCTCATTCTACAGAGGACCCTGTGCACGGGATCCTCAGTGCCGTCGATCGGTTCGGCCCGGACCTTCTCGTCATGGTCACGCAGGGAAGGAGAGGACTACGTGACGCCTTGTTAGGAAGCACAACGGAACGGGTCCTTTCTTCCGTTCAAGTGCCAGTGCTTGCCGTGCCGTGCCGGTGACCAGGCGGGTCCAGGTGCCCAACGACCTGCCCACGCGGCTTTTACCCAATGTCCTCATCAGGTGGATAAACCTGTTGATAATCAAGGATTATTAAGGGTCGTGGTGGGCTATCTATGCCTTCATCTTTGCCCGGTGCGAAAGAGTTGCGTGGATCGCGTTGCTTCCATGACAACGGCCCGGAATACCTCGGTGCCACGTTCTTTGATCGTTCTTGAAAGGGATAGGGGAGGGCCGGTTTTCGGAACACTCAGGACCGGCTAAGGATCTTCGTCTCTCTTTAGTTAGGTAGGGCATGGCCCTCCTCTCCCTTTCACCAAAACGGTCGACTTACCGGGTATTCTTCTTCAAATAGGCGTAGGTGGCTGACTGGGCACGGATCGCTTTCCGGCCCTTTTTTTCTTTTCGGTACGGATTGTTCTGCTCGGTATTGATCACGCGGGACTTGGTACTGTCCTTCCATTGGATCTCCATCAGGTCATCGACCTCCTTCTTCAGGTCCTCATCGAGTATCGGGAACGCCACTTCGATGCGACGATCCAGATTCCGCCCCATCCAGTCCGCCGAACCCAGGAATACGACCGGGGAGCCCGCATTGTGGAACTGGTATACCCGGGCATGTTCCAGGTAGCGATCCACGATGCTGATCGCCTCCAGGTTCTCGCTTAGTCCAGGTTGGCCTGGTACGGCACAACAAATTCCTCGGATGATGAGACGCACCTTGACGCCAGCACTGCTTGCGTCATATAGTTTCCGGATCAAAGCGCGGTCCTCCAGGCTGTTTAGCTTCAGTAGGATCTCCGCTTTCGACCCCTTCACGGCATGTTCTATCTCCTTGTCGATCAAGGTTTCCAGGCGATTGCGCAGTGATAAGGGGGCCATCATCAACAGGT
>JAHEFL010000057.1 GCA_024640205.1 Flavobacteriales bacterium
CAGTGCAGAAGGTCCTTCTTGTCCTGCTTGAATGAAAAAAGGCCTGGTGGGATCCAGGCCTTCCTTCTATGGGTCAAACGGACGTGATGTTCCGTCAGGCGCTCACCAACTGCCCGTCCAATTTCTGGCTCAGCTGGCTCTTGGGAACGGCGCCCACGCTGCGGTCCACCACTTCACCGTTCTTGAAGAACAGGATGGTCGGTATGCTGCGGATACCATACTTCATACTGATCTGCGCGTTGTGGTCGACATTGAGCTTTCCTATGACCGCCTTGCCGTCGTATTCCTTGCTCAGTTCCTCAACGACCGGCCCTACCATACGGCAGGGGCCGCACCATTCCGCCCAAAAGTCCACAAGTACAGGTTTGTCACTTTTCAGAACGAGTTCCTCGAAATTGCTGTCGGTCAGTTCGATCGCCATGATGTTGTTTGCGCGCGAGGCGCTTTAAGATTCATACTAAGTTCAACTCCACCGTCCTTGGATTGCCTGGCATCCTTCGGCCCGCAAAGTTACCGCGCCTCAGCGAACTCCTTGCCATGGAAAGGATCCTGCCGATCCGTCAGGTCGCGTGGATAGGAGTCCGACCTTAGGAAGGATGATGGGAGTGATCCCATCGCTCCTGCAGGTCCGCATCAAAGTTCCCGGGATACCCGCTAATTCAGCGACCAGCTGATGTCAGAGATCCCATCCAGGCCGTGGATAAGTTCCTCTGTAAGTCCCACCGTGATCTTCTTGCTGGAGGCCTCCAGGGAAAGGTCCTCGGCCTGACATACCAACAGGATGTTCACCTTGCAATTGCCTGGTGAGGACTTCAATAGATGTCCAAGTTCCGAGGTCAGGTGGTCACTAATGCGGTCCGCTTCCACCTTCAGGTTGAGCCTGGTGATATATTTTTCCCGTGTATCGCTGAGCAGGTCGATGGAGTGGATCTTGAACTCCAACTGACCTTCATCCCTTCCCCATGTCCTGGCGCTGGCCCGCCCTTTGACGAAAAGAAGCGCCCCCTGCTGAAGGAAGATCTTGTATTTCAGGTAATCCTCGCTGAAGAGCATGAAGTCGTGGACGCCCTCATGATCCTCCATGCTAAAGCTGCCGAATGGCTTGCCGCTCTTTGCGATTCGGTGATCGGCCTTGGTGACGATGCCGGATAAGGCGATCTCCCGACCATTCAGCTTGGAAAGATCCTTCAACTCCGGGAGCGTAGCATTGCACAGGTACCTGATCTCCAAGCGATGATCATCCAAGGGATGCCCGCTGAGATAAAAACCGATGACCTCCTTCTCGTGATGCAGCTGTTCCAAGGCGCTCCAGCCTTCCACGGCTGGCACGGCAGGTTCGGGGATCGCGGCTTCCCCTTCGGCCATGTCGAACATGCTCACCTGCATACTGTCCGCTCCATCCTGGTGTTGTTGGCCATATCGCACCAAGGTCTCGATGTACGTGGGTTTTCCCTCACCAGCACCATGGAAAAAGACCGCACGCTCCATACCTAGGCTGTCGAATGCGCCGCCATAGGCAAGACTTTCCAAGGCTTTCCGGTTCGCCGAACGCAGGTTGACCCGCCGCATCAGGTCATATACGTCGGAGTATGGACCGTTCTCCTTTCGCTCATTCACAATGGCTTCCACCGCTCCTTCACCAACACCCTTAATGGCACCGAGCCCGAAACGGATCTGTCCAGCCTTGTTCACGCTGAAGCGGTATTGACTTTCGTTCACATCGGGACCAAGGACGTGTATCCCCATGCGCCGACACTCTTCCATAAAGAAGGTGACCTTGTCGATGTTCGCCTGGTTGTGTGTTAGCACCGAGGCCATGTACTCCCCCGGATAATTGGCTTTCAGCCATGTCGTCTGGTAGGCTACGAACGCGTAGCAGGTCGAGTGCGATTTGTTGAAGGCGTATTGGGCGAAGGCCTCCCAGTCGGTCCAGATCTTGTCGCAGACCTTGGCGTCGAAACCGCGCTCTTTGGTGCCTTCCAGGAATTTGCCCTTCATTTTATCAAGCGTGGCGCGGTCCTTTTTGCCCATCGCTTTCCGCAGGATGTCCGCATCGCCTTTGCTGAACCCTGCCAACTTCTGGCTCAGGAGCATCACCTGCTCCTGGTACACGGTGATACCGTAGGTCTCGCCAAGGAACTCTTCCATCTCAGGAAGGTCGTATCTGATCGGCTCCAGCCCCAGCTTGCGCTTGATGAAGGTGGGTATGTATTCCAAGGGCCCGGGACGGTACAGGGCGTTCATGGCGATGAGGTCCGCGAACTGGTCCGGCTTCAGATCGCGCAGGTACTTCTGCATACCAGCGCTCTCGAACTGGAACGTGCCATTGGTCTCGGCGCGCTGGTACAATCCGAACGTTTTCTCATCGTCCAATGGGATCGCATCAATATCGATCCGGGTACCGTGATTGGCCTCGATCATCCGTAGTGCATCGCGGATGATGGTCAACGTCTTCAGGCCGAGGAAGTCCATCTTGATCACGCCCGCATCCTCCACGACACGGCCGTCATACTGGGTCACCAGCATCGGGGAATCCTTGGTGGTGCATACCGGCAGGATCTCCTTCAGGTCGCTCGGAGCGATGATGAGCCCCGCTGCATGGATCCCTACCCCGCGCACACTGCCTTCCAGCTTTTCCGCCTCGCGCAACACGTCCGCCGTGAGCTCTCCGTTCCCGAGGATCTCACGTAACTGCTTCACATTCGCTATCTCATCGCTGTTCAAATTTTCCTTTTCCTTAAGGCTTTTCGCTCCATCCAACGGCGCGTGCAGTACGCGTCCAAGTTCGATCCCCGGGCGTTCCGGCACAAGTTTGGAAAGCCTGTCCGCCTCATTCAAGGGCAGATCAAGCACGCGCGCCACATCGCGTATGCTCAGCTTGGCGGCCATGCTACCATAAGTCACGATCTGCGCCACCTGGTTCTGGCCATACTTCTCCACCACATAATCGATCACGCGCTGCCTTCCCTCGTCATCGAAGTCGGTATCGATATCGGGCATGCTCTTGCGTTCCGGGTTCAGGAAGCGCTCGAAGAGCAGGTCGTACTTGATCGGGTCGATGTTCGTGATACCGATGCAATAGGCGACCGCGCTACCGGCTGCGCTACCCCGACCAGGACCGATCACCACGCCAATGTCACGACCATGATTGATGAAATCCTGCGTGATGAGGAAGTAGCCCGCGAACCCCATGGTGCGGATGGTGAAGAGCTCGAAATCCAGACGCTCCTTGATCTTCGGGTCAAGGCTATCGATGCTGCCGTTCCCCTCGCCGAGCCATCGTTTCGCAGCCCCTTTGTAGACCAGGTCCTTCAGGTATTCATCCTGGTCGGCGAACCCGGCGGGGATCTCGTAGTTCGGTAGCAGGATGTCCTTCTTGAGCTTCAAGGGTTCCACCTTATCCACGATGAGGTTGGTGTTCTCCAAAGCCTCGGGAACATCCTTGAACGCCTCGTGCATTTCCGACGTCGTCTTGAAGAAGAACTCATCGTTCGCGAATGCGAAGCGCGTGCCTTTCGGTTTGCTCTCCTCATCGTCAAAGTCCTTCGCACTAGGCGTGCTTTGTTTCTCGCCCGTGTTTATGCAAAGCAGGATGTCGTGCGCGTTGGCATCATCCCGCTCCACGTAGTGGCTGTCATTGGAGGCGATGATGGGGACCTTGTACTTCGCCGCCCACTTCATCAGTACGGCATTGACTTTAGCCTGGTCCGCAATGCCGTGGCGCTGCAGCTCGATGTAATAATCATCCCCGAAGAGGTCCAGCCACCATCTGAATTCCTGCTCGCCGGCTTCCTCGCCTTTGCGGAGAATTGTGCGCGGAACACTGGCCGCCAGGCAGCATGTCGTGGCGATGAGGCCAGCATGGTACTGCTGGACCAGCTCTTTGTCGATCCGCGGATACTTGCTGTAGTAGCCTTCAATGAAACCCAGGCTGCATAGCTTGCTCAGGTTGGCATACCCTTCGGCATTCTTTGCAAGCAGCAGTTGATGATAACGGCGGTCCTTGTCCTCCCGCGTGAATGTCTTCTTGTGCCGATCCTCCACGAGGTAGAACTCGCAGCCCACGATGGGTTTCACCTTCAGGGTGCCATCCTCGTTTTTATGCTTCCCTGCCTCTGCCACGAATTTGAAGACACCGAACATGTTGCCATGGTCCGAAATGGCAAGGGCCGGCTGTCCGTCAGAGGCGGCTTTCTTATATAGGTTCGGGATGGCCGAAGCACCGTCGAGGAGTGAGAATTGGGTGTGAACGTGGAGGTGGGAGAACTTCATTTCGCAGGGAGGACCGATGGCAGGGCCACGAAGTTATCGGGCACTGATCCGTCCTGGTCGATCAGTTTTCCACGATCGCGGATCGACACTGATGACAGTGGCAAACGCGAATGTTCACCGGCTCCTGACCTTGGCCAGATGCCGGACCGGGAAGTTCACGGATCGCGCGATGAAACAGTATTTGTGTACCTCGTCATGGAACCGCAAAGCCTTCTCCACCATGTGATCTTCCGCTACGACGACCACTGGGCGCAGCGTCACTTCCTGGAAGTATCCGCCGCCGTCCTTGGTCAGCGTCAGGTCACCCGAGGCCTGGTCCTCGTAATGCACCACATTGATGCGCGCCCTGGCACAGAGTGCGAGGTAGGTGAGGAGATGGCACCCGCTCAGTGCGGCAACTAGCAGGTCTTCCGGGTTGTGCTTGCCCGGTTCTCCGTGGAATAGGGGATCCGCAGTAGCGACCAGCTCCGGCTTACCAGGTATGAGTATGCCATAGGAGCGATCGTAGGTCGCATAGGACGATGTGTTGTTCCCCTTCCAACCAAGAGTGAGCGAGTAGGTGTGCGTGTCCTGCATGGTGCGAAGGTCGTACCGATAGGGGTCCAGTGCATTCAAGAACTACATTCACACCATGTCACTGCTAACGGAATTCTATTCTGCCCTGCGGTCCCGCGATCCGGTCGCAATGGGTTCATGCTATCACCCGGAGGCGCGATTCCAGGATCCCGTTTTTCCTGATCTGGATGCCGAGGAGGTGCGGGCCATGTGGACCATGCTGTTGAAAGGAGGTACGGACCTGAAGTTCGACTTCGATGTACTCGAAGAGCACGAGGGTGGAGGACGCGTGCGTTGGGATGCGTACTACACCTTTTCAAGTACGGGACGGAAGGTGCACAATCGTGCACTTTCACAATTCCAATTCAAGGATGGCAAGATCCTATGGCAAACTGATTCGTTCAGTTTCTGGCGCTGGTCCCGGCAAGCATTGGGACCGCTGGGGTGGCTGCTTGGATGGACACCTCTTCTTCGGGACCGCGTTCGTGCCAGGGCTGCATCCAAGCTGCGCAAAGCAATGGCAGCATGAACTGCGACCAGTAAAGTTCAGAGCGGGGGAGATCCAAAGCCCTAGCGACCGGATCCCAGGTTCTTCAATTCAGATCCGTCCGCTTGTCGGGCAGTGATGTACCAGTTCAGGTCGGTCGAGATACGGGAGCGCCCGCGGTATTTTTTCCCATCCGTATTCCAGTGCTTACTCACGGCGAACAGGCCGAGGTCCTTGTCCCCATGATACAAGCGCACGGGCATTTCGAAATGATCCGCGCAATTGGTCCATCGGTACCAAAGCTTCTTTTTTCGAATGCCCCATTCCAAAACCGGTATCCGCGTGTCACGCAAGTATTGATCAAAGACATGTGAAAGGTCACGCTCAGAGAACCTGCTCATGAAGGATTCCAGCTCCGAACTGGATGTGATCGCGTCACGAAAACGGCGGTTCATCTCGATGAGCATTCCTTGGAACCGTTGATCATCATTCATGATCGCCCTGATGGTATGGATCAGGTTCGCGCCCTTGTTGTACATATCCACGCTGCCTTCCTGGTTCACGCCGTAGGGGCCGATCAATGGTCGATCGTTCAGGATGCTCTTGCGCAACCCGATCAGGTATTCGTTCGCAGCCGTCCTGCCTTGCTGGCATTCCGTGAAGATGGTCTCGCTGTAGCACGTGAAGCCTTCATGGATCCACATGTCCGCGATATCGGCAGTGGTGATGCTGTTGCCGAACCACTCGTGCCCACTTTCATGCACGATGATGTAATCCCACTCCAGGCCATGGCCGGTGCCACTGCGGTCCATGCCCCGATACCCGTTCACGTAACCGTTCCCATACGCTATGGCGCTCTGGTGCTCCATCCCCAGGTGCGGTGATTCGACCAGCTTGTATCCATCCTCGTAAAAAGGGTAGGGGCCGAACCATGCTTCGAAACAGTCCAACATTTCAGGAACTTGGGTAAAATGGGCAAGGGCCTTGTCCGCATTATAGGACAGTACCCAGTGGTCGATATCCAGGGTGCCTGAAAGACCATTATAACGTTCGCTCAGGCGGGTGTACTTCCCGATGTAGGGCACCAGGTTATACGTGTTGATGGGTGATCTTACATCCCAGGTCCATGTGCTCGTACCCTGTCCGTTGTCCTTTACGTTCCGAAAGCGACCGTTCCCCACGGCAACAAGCGTATCAGGCACTGTGATGTGCAGCGCTGCACCATCCGGCTCATCGCTTTGATGGTCCTTACAAGGGTACCATACGCTCGCGCCCAGGCCTTGGCAGGCTACGCTCATCCAAGGATTCCCTTCGCTGTCCTGCTTCCAGATCCAGCCACCGTCCCAGGGCGGTTGCCTTGCGGAACGAGGCGTACCGTGGTAAAACACAGTGAGCAGTGCTTGATCACCGGGCCCCAAGGTATCCATAAGATCCACCCACAGGACATTATCATCTCGCGTGAAACGCGCTCGACGAGATCCATCGGCAACGGATCCACTCTGATGGAATTGTAAGCTGTCGACTACAAGCGGCTGCTGCAGATCGATCTGCATGCGCTGTCCTGAAGAGGTTGCAACGAAAGTGATCGTGGTGGTCCCTCGAATGCTTTTCGAACCGAAGTCAGGGGTCACGCTCACCTCGTAATGGGTGACATCCCACCAGGCCCGTTCCGGTCCTATCGATCCTCGCAGCGTGTCCGCGCGCGTGAAAGACTTCTGGCGTGCACCCAGTTGGGCACGGGCGCAAGGGAGGTGCAGCAAAGCCATCAACAGAACGATCGCAACCCTTCGCATAAGAGGCAATATATCGGCTCCCAGCAACGGAAGGCGCCATCCGGTGATGATACGTTCGATGCGGGGCAGGCAACTGCGTTCCATCCGCTATTCCAGGTCAGCTTTCAATCCGAACATGGCCGAGATGGCGCGATGGTCGCTCAACTCTTCGGGGTGTGTGCGGAAGTCCCAACTCTCCAGCGCCCGGTCATGCAGAATGTGGTCGATGCGGAGGTTCGGAAGCCTTCCCACGTAAGTGCCGCCACTGCCACGACCGCTTTCAGTGAAAGCGTCGTCACGTCCTTCCCGCAAGGTCTGATAACTGTAACTCATCGGCACATCGTTCATATCGCCACAATAGAGAACTGGATGGGGGCTGCTTCTCATGTGCTCGGCGATGCGCTCAACTTCCAGTGCCCTCAGGCGGAAGCCACGACGAAGGCGTTTAAGAATGCGGATCCCGCCTCGCTTTAGATCGTCGCTCTTGGTGTCCGTATCCAATGCCTCAATGAATTTATAGTCATCATCGCCGAAATGATATGAGGCCAGGTGAGCGTTATAAACCCGTATGGTATCCTCTCCGATACGGATGTCGCTCCAGATGCACTGGTTGTTTGGGTTGTCCGGGAACGTGATGTTCCCTTGCGCTAAAATGGGCCAGGCGCTGAACGTAGCGATACCGAAATGACTATCATATTTGGCCTTTTGGGTATACGAATCGTGAACAAACGAGTATCGGAAGTCCTGCATCAGGAGATCCTTTGTTCGGAAGAAAATCGTATCGGGACTGTAGAAGAACTCCTGGAGGCACAGGATCTCGGCATCCATCTCATGAAGGCGTTGGAAGATCTTC
>JAHEFL010000058.1 GCA_024640205.1 Flavobacteriales bacterium
ACTCTTCTTCACCTGTCTGCGCGTGTAGCTATGGAAGATGTGGCGACGGGCGAAACGGGAGCGGGGCTCGGTGTTGAGGAACTTGTTGTACACCTTGGGCGGCACACCGAAGTACTCGAAAGCCTGCCCATCCACAAAAGAGATGTGCAAGGTCTGGGACTTGTAGTGGAAGTCGTCTATCCCAAGGGAACCCGTCAACGCCGCATATTCTTCTGCTCCTTTCGCGTGGGTCTCAGGATGAATGCTCACCAGGAAATGGTACGCATCGATGATGCGCTTGCTGGTCTCCTCGGCTTCCAGCTTGCGGTCCTCGTCATCGTGGAACTTGTCCGGGTGGTGCGCCTTCATCAGGCTTTTGTACGCGATGGACAGGTCCTGCAAGCCTGCATTCACAGGTGTTCCAAGGAGTTTACGGCTTTCGAGGATCTTTTTCATGGGAGAGGGCTCCGGTAAGCGGCCGCAAAGGTCGACTTTTTCGGGCTTTTTGAAGCTGTCGGGAACAGAAAGACCTGCTGCCAACGAATGTTGATCTCGGCACGGGGATCGAACCTTGCGGCACGGTATTGGTCCAATCCCCCGAACGAACCAACGCCACCGTCGGCAAAAAGACGGAACGAACCATGAAGAAGTGGATGGTCATTGCAGCCTTGACAGCATTCGGTATGACCGGGGCACAGGCACAGGAAAAGAAGGATCGGAGCCCACAGGAAAGGGCGACGGAGCAAACGCAGAAGATGGAGAAGGAACTTGCGCTGAGCGCGGAGCAAGCGAAGCGGGTTGCTGCGATCAATCTGAGCTACGCCGAGAAAGGTGCAGCGATGAAGCAGGCGCAAAAGGCGCAGCGCGAGGCCGCCAAGCAGGAATGGAAAGCCCTGATGGACGCCCGGCAGGCGGAGATGAAAGCGGTGCTGACCGAGGAGCAGTTCAATAAGATGTTGGCGCACCAGGAGGAAATGAAGAAGAAGCGCATGGAGCATCGCAAGGAGGGGCACGAACAGAGCAAGGAGAAGGAATAGGCTTGCGGGTCATTGATCGAAAAGCCCCGCGACCTCATCGGTGCGGGGCTTTTCGGTTTTTTACCGGTTCCGCCTCGGGCTTACGCCTGGTGTCCTTTCCGTGGCCCCTATTCCATCAATACCAGAACAGCCCTTGCCAGGACGCGCCCCCCGGACCGGACCAAGGCCGTGTAGCTCCCCAATGCAAGATCAGGAACAGGCATTACAATGGACCCTTGGCCAACGATCGGTCCGCGAAATACGACCTGACCACTGGTATTCGCCAGAACCAATTCCGTGGAGATCCCGCTCCAGTCATCGTCCATCTCGAACCTTATACTCCCTCCTGGAGTGCACGGATTAGGGCCTATGCTCAATTCGCCGATCGCGTTGCTTTCATCGACCCCGGTGAAATGGGACTGGAACTCCCAGAGGTCAGAGGCTATGGTGGTATCGTAACGTCCCGTTCCGTAAAAGAGCCGCCCATTGATATGGAAAGCAACGCCTGCCCAATTGCCATCACCCGGATGATCGGGGAGGCTGGTCCAGGAATTGAGCGAGGGGTCATAGGACCAGCATTCGTCCAGGTCCGTGTTGGCGAGGTCCGACCCGCCGACCAGGATACCTCTTCCGAAGGCTGACCAGGTCGCCGCGAAAGTGCGGGGCACTCCGGGTAATGCAGCCTTGCTGGACCAAAGGTTCGAGCCTGGGTCGTATGACCACGATCCATTGGAAAAGGTTTGGTCCGAAAGCCGCCCCCCGATGAGGTAGCCGGCCGTCGAGGTCTCAAAACCGGAGGCTCCGTACCGTGCCAGATCGGGAAGGTCTGCCCGCTGGCTCCACGAATTCGTGACCGGGTTGTACGCCCATAGTTCCGAAGTATAGGGCCCTGTGGCCGATCCCAGATTGCCACACACCACATAACCAATACCGTTCACTGTGAACGTGGTCGTTCCATATCGAGCTGCAGCGGGTAGCGAAGCCCTTTGGGTCCAGGTGTTCGAAGTTGGATCGTATTCCCAAAGATCATTGTACTTGTCAAAGACGTTATACAACCCACAGGTTACGTACCCTTTTCCGTTGATGCTGAATCCGGAGGACAGGCGGCGTGCCCCCGGTATCGGAGCTTTAAGGGACCACGTATTGGTGATCGGGTCGTATGCCCTTACCTCGCTCAGATCACTGCTTCCCGTATACCCTCCCACGGAATATCCGATCCCGTTGATCACGAAATGCGCGGCTCCCCATCTGCCGACCCCTGGGGATAGACTTGCTCGTTCGGTCCAGATCCCTTGTGCGGTAAGGCCCATGGAGGTGGTAAGAAATAGGCACGTCAATACGCTGCGCATGGGCTATGGATCTTTTGCCAAATATAGACGGCACCTGGGTCCGTCAACTCCGGGTCCATTAATGATGATGTGCCGGTGATATCGCGTTGATCCGGATCCTTGATAACGTGTGTGGTCAACCTGCCGGAGAAGTATCCGAAAGTGCGTCCCAGGGATCGGATAGCCGCTTTAGATGCCAGAAATAACCCTCATACAGCCTTAGGGGCTGAACTTATGGTCGGGCCATCCAGCACCTGACGATCGGCATGTAACACGCGCCAGGGGTCTTCTATCTTTTGGTCATGAATAAGTACATCAAGGACCTTCGCGATGTCCGCAATTCGGATGTGTCCGAGGTGGGTGGGAAGAATGCTTCCCTGGGGGAGATGATCGGTTCGTTGTCCGGGGCCGGAGTTCGTGTTCCAGGAGGATTCGCTCTGACGAGTGATGCCTATTGGAAGCTGATCGATGCCAATGATCTGAGGTCCCCCTTGGAAGCTTTGATGCAAGGGTTGGATCGGCGAGAACTGACGGATCTGGCCGAAGTCGCCTCTCAGGCGCGGGCCTTGGTTCTTGCTGCGAATTGGCCCGATGATGTGGAGAAGGCTGTAAGGGATGCGTACCAAGATCTGGGTGAAGTGCCTGTGGCGGTGCGAAGCAGCGCTACGGCGGAAGATCTTCCGACGGCAAGCTTCGCTGGTCGTCATGAGAGCTTCCTGAACGTGAACGGGGCGGAAGCTCTGCTGGCTGCGTGCATACGTTGTTATGCCTCGCTATTCAACGAGCGCGCGATCAAATACCGGAACGATATGGGGTTCCCGGACATGAAGGTCGCCTTGTCGATCGGTGTGCAACGCATGGTCAGGGCTGATATCGGCTGCGCCGGTGTGTGCTTCACCCTTGAGCCGGAAAGTGGTTTCCGCAATGTGGTCCATATCGCGGGCAATTGGGGGCTCGGAGAGAACGTGGTACAGGGTGCTGTGATCCCCGATGAGTACGTGGTGTTCAAGCCAACGCTGAAAGCTGGAAAGCAGGCCATCCTTCAACGACGGCTGGGTGCGAAACAACACACCATGGTCTACGCTCCAGGCGGTACAGGTTCGGCAGGCCGTTCAACCAGGAACATGGATACACCTCGAGAAGAGCGCGAACGCTTCACCCTCAGTGATCCGGAGGTGCTTCAATTGGCGCGTTGGGCTTTGGTCATCGAGGAACATTACGGCATGCCCATGGACATTGAATGGGCAAAGGATGGAGCGGATGGTTCCATCTATATCGTTCAGGCACGGCCGGAGACGATCCATACCGCGAGCGATCCCTATCGGATGAAAACCTTTTCATTGGAGAGAAAGGGGGTGGCTCTGGTCAAGGGAAGTGCGGTGGGTAGTTCGATCGCGAGCGGTCGTGTGCGAAAATTGAACAGTCCGGCGGAAGCGGACAGCTTGAAGGACGGGGAGGTACTCGTTACGGACAGTACGAGCCACGCCGCCATCGTAGCTCGGGAAATGGGGACCGTTGCGATCGTCGGTGCGGGTGATGCTACGGATCGGCTGGCGGATGGGCAAGAGGTGACCGTGAGTTGTTGCGAAGGACGGACAGGGACCGTGTACGAGGGTCGCTTGGAATGGACCGGAACCGAGGTCGATCTGAAGAAGGTTAAGCCTTCACGCACACCTGCCATGCTCATCGTTGCCGATCCCGAGCAGGCCTTCCGGCATTCCTTCCTGCCGCATCGCGGTGTGGGTTTGATGCGACTGGAATTCGTTATCAACAACGTCCTCCGCATTCATCCCATGGCATTGGTGAGATTCGAGGAGGTCAGTGACCCCAAGGACCGATCCCGGATCGAGGAGATCACGAAGCACTACAGTACCAAGAAGGACTACTTCGTGGAAGAACTATCCATGGCCGTCGGTACGATCGCTGCAGCCTTCCATCCGCATGATGTGATCGTTCGGATGAGCGATTTCAAATCCAACGAGTACGCCAACCTCATCGGCGGCAGGGAGTTCGAGCCCCACGAGGAGAATCCCATGCTTGGCTTTCGTGGAGCCTCCCGTTATTACCATTCCCGCTATCGCGAAGGATTTCAATTGGAGTGCGCGGCGATGAAGCGCGTGAGGGAGGACATGGGGTTGACCAATGTGAAACTCATGATCCCGTTCTGCCGAACGGTGGATGAAGGAAGAAAGGTGGTGGAACTGATGGCGGAGTTCGGACTGGAACGGGGCAGGAATGGCCTGGAGGTCCATATGATGACCGAGATCCCTTCCAATGTCGTTCAAGCGAAAGCATTTGCCAGGTACTTTGATGGCTTTTCCATTGGTAGCAATGATCTGACCCAGTTGACATTGGGGATCGATCGCGATTCGGAGATCATCAGTGACCTGTTCCAGGAGAAGGATCCCGCCGTTATGGAATTGATCGCGTCGGTGATCGCTTCAGCCAAAACCACTGGTACGCGGATCGGACTATGCGGGCAGGCGCCCAGTGATATGCCGGAGTATGCCCGGTTCCTCGTGGAGCAGGGTATTGACAGCATCTCGTTCAACCCGGATGCACTGCTGAAAGGCATGGAGAATATCCGGTCGGCAGAACAAAAGCTCGCTTCGGACCGTGTCATTCAGTCCTGATCGGTGGGGGCGCCGGCGAGCCACTTAAGGACCTCCTCGTCGCTCACCTGCCCGAAGTCCTGGTAGTGTGTTCCGATCGCGTGTAGGATGATCGGTTCTTGAAGACAGATCACCTCATCTGCCAAGGTCCGCAGGAGATACGCTGTTGCCCTGGCCGCCACGGGTGTTGCTACGATCACTTGGGACGCATTGGCTTTGCGCGCCAGTTCGATGGCGGCCCGCATCGTGAAGCCCGTGGCGATGCCGTCGTCCACAAGGATCACAGGCCTCCCGGCCAGTGGTATGGCCGCCCTTCCGGCCCGGTATGCGTCTTCACGCATCTTCAGTGCGGTGCGGAGCCGTTCCTCCTCCTGCCGAACGTAGAAGGGAGTGACCGGGTATCGCGGATCCAGAATGGTATCCGCGGCGCTTACCGCCCCGATCGCCAATTCGCGGTTGGCGGGATGACCGATCTTCTTGGTCAAGAGGAAGTCCACTGGCAGTTCCAGCAACTGGCCGATCGTTACCGCGACCGGTACGCCCCCCCGAGGGATGGCCAGCAGCACGGCACGGGAGCCCCTGTAACGGGCCAGGGCATCGGCGAGTTGGCGGGCGGCATCGATGCGGTCCAGGAACATGATGTCATTCACTTGGCTGGACCGGGTGGTGGAATTGAGCTGCGCTGTTCAGGCTGTGGTCGGGTAGGGGGCTCCGTACCCGGTCGGGTCGGTGGTTCCGAAGGTCGCGTGATCGGTACATCGGGTCCGGGTCGCACCGGTGGATCGTTCGGTCTCCTGGTCGGGGGTTCTCGTTTCGGGTACGGTGGATCGGGTACAGACATGCTTTGAAGCTCGAGTTTTCTGATCGATATCACCATGAGTTAGGTCAGGATGCCCGGCACTGCTTCCTGATAAGCACCTTTGGCTCCTACGGAGCTTGATCCTTTGGAGGGTCTGCTGCCGGAACCTCGTTCCCAAGGAGGACATGGATCCATGACATGGATGGGATCCGCGTGCTCACATGATTGATGATGGCAAGGAACGGAAGTGACAGGATCATCCCGGATGCCCCCCAAAGCAGCGCCCCGGCGAATACGATGACGATTGAAGCAAGCGTGTTCAAATGCAGTTTCCTTCCCACGACACGCGGATAGATGAAGTTGGCTTCGAGGTATTGCACAAAGCCATAGATGAGCACCACGCCCAGCGGATAAAGGATGCTCCCGGTCGACAGCCAGACCATGGACATGGGCAGCAGTGAACTGATCGTGATCCCGATGTACGGGATGATGGTCATGATCGCCGACAGCATGCCGAAAAGAACCGCATTATCCACGCCGAGCAACAGCAAGCCGATGCTGTTCAATACGCCCACGATCACATAGACCTTGGCGGTTCCGGAGATGAAGTGGGCAAAGCTCTTCACGCTGTCGTGCAGCACTTCCGGCAGGATGGGGCGCATTCCGGGGCCGGCAAGTTCCATCAGCGCGTGCACGTAACGCCTGCGATCGTACAGCAGCAAGGCCGCGATAAGCGGGATGATGAACACGTTGAACAGCATGCCGAAGACCAATTCCAACACGCGGATCACCAACGCACCAAGGTCTTCTGGTAGCATGGAGCGTATCCATGCCCACGTTCCCAAGCGGTCCGTCGGCAGGTCCTGCAGGGTCCCTTCGACCCGTTCCATGAATGCTTCCCGGAGGCCGGAAGACCGTTCCCTCAGCGTGGGAAGCTCCTCCAGGAAGGTGTTCGTTTGCCAGATCAGCAAGCCTATGATCGCTCCGAAGAGTACCGCCACCACCAGGATGCCGATGGATATCGCGAATGCCCGAGGAATGCCCCGGCGTTCCATCCGAGCCACTGCCGGGTACAGCACGAGTGCCAGCAGCAAGGCATAACACAGTGGAATGAACAAGGTCCTGCCGAGGTACAGTACCGTCAGGATCGCCAGGGCAGTGAGAATGTGAGTACCGTTCCGCATTGACACTATTCAATGGTCTTCCGCTACAGGATATGAGCCACATATGGGTGTGGTCGCTGCCAAAGTACGGAGGCGAGCGACGGTACGGATCCACATTGCCATCAGGGGATCAAGATGCCTGCATCATACCAAATGGAAAGCCCCCGGCATCCGGGGGCTTTCCATTCAGGGATGTAACTCTAATGCCAGCGCTTACTGCCGGCGTGCGATGTCCCGCTCGCTCTCCATGATCAGGCTGCGGTATTCGTCCCAGGCGGCCTTCATCTTCTCCTCGCTGCCGAAGTGCTCGATGCCTGCCTTGCGCCACTTGATGTTGTTCGGGCTGGTGTCCCAGTCCATGTCGGAAATACCTCCCTCCATGCGCCACACGACCATCAGGTCCCACTTGCCGGTGGCCATGCGAACTTGCAGCTCAGGAGCAGGTGTGCCGGCCTTGGCGGTCACTTTCTGGAACTCATCCACGAGTTCCATGGCACGCTTCATCTTGCCTGCGTGGTACTTCACCATCACTACGCTCCGCCACTGCGGGTCGTCCAATTTCTTGGGCTCCATGTTGTCCTGTGCCAGCATCGGGGTGGCCAGGAAAAGGCCCAGGACCAGGCCAAGCGTTGCACAGATCTTGATCTTGCTCATGAGTAGTAGGTTTTTAGGGTTGGTCTAATGTTGGTGGGCAATGGTAGTGAATTGGATCGAAGTTTCACCCGTTCGTCCCATTCGGTGTTCATGATGGACCACCGATATGGATGTCGCTCAACTGACAAAGCCCCCTTTCGGAGGCTTTGTTCGCGCGATCGGATCCCAGGCTCAGGCTTCGGCTTTAGCCTTCTTCGCCTTCCCGTTCCCGTTGCTCTTCTCCTTCTCATCGATCGGCTTGCGCAGCACGATCTTCCCGTCGAAGACGTCGATCACGTGGGGTGATCCGGCTTCCAACGTACCAGCGATGATCTGGCGACTTAGCTCGTTCAGCAGTTCCTTCTGGATCATGCGCTTGATAGGCCGCGCTCCGAACTGTGGGTCG
>JAHEFL010000059.1 GCA_024640205.1 Flavobacteriales bacterium
ATGCCGTGCATTGGGGAAGTGCCCCAGGTCCACCTTCAGCCCAACGTCCTCGATCCCGCTGAAGAGTTCGAAGGAGAATTGGTCCTGTTCGGCGTTGAAGGCAAAGTCATAGTTACTGTAGGTCGCCGTGGCGTTCATGAACAGCTTGGGACCGAATACATGGTTCCATCTGGCGGACATGGTGGCATTGCCCCAGGGGATCCGGAATTGTGGGTCGCCGGGGTTCGTACCCGGGAAATCGAACACATCACGACCGAAGTAGCCGCTCAGGAATACACGATCCTTGTCGTTGATCCGGTAGCTCGCCTTGGCGTTGAGGTCGTAGAAGTAGTACCCGGACCCGGCAAAGGCTGAGCCCTCGTTGATAAGGGGTTTGGTGAGCACATCGATGTAGGTCCGTCGGCCACTGATGATGAACGAGCTGCGATCCTTCACGATCGGACCTTCCAAGGTCAGCCGGGAGGAGATCAGGCCGATGCCGCCCTGGCCGTGGAAGCCCTTGTCGTTCCCATCCTTCATGCTGATGTCCAGCACCGAGGAGATCCGGCCGCCGTAGTTGGCCGGCATGCCACCCTTGATCAACTCGATGTTCTTCACCGCATCGGCATTGAACACGCTGAAGAAGCCGAAGAGGTGGCTCGCGTTGTACACCACGGCATCGTCCAGCAGGATCAGGTTCTGGTCCGGCCCACCGCCACGCACGTAAAGTCCGCTGTTCCCTTCACCGATGCTGGCGACCCCCGGCAGGAGCTGAACGGTTTTGAGGATGTCGATCTCCCCGAACAGAATGGGCAGCGTGCTCAGCTTTTGCACATCCAGTTCATAGGTACCCATCTGCGTTCCTTCGGTGTTGTCCGCTCCCCGCTCACCGATCACCTCGAACTCCTTGCCCATGATCGCCTTCGGAACGACCTCTATGTTCTGCTTCAGATCGGAGCTGATCGTAAGCGAGCGCTCGAAATCCTGGTATCCGATGTAGCTCACCGCGAGGGTATGGGTGCCGGCCGAAAGGTTGAGCACGTAATACCCGAAGGTGTTGGTGGAGGTGCCCCGCATGGTCTCCTTCACGAATACGTTGGCACCGATCAGCGCTTCTCCCGTGGCGGCATCGCGGACATAACCACTGATGGTGAGCTTGTCACCATCCTGCGCGAACAGGGCCCCGTTGGAGGCCGCGAAAGCAAGGAGCAGAAACGATCGAAGATGTTGCCTTATCGCCATGGGCGCGCAAAAATAGGACTGCGTGGTAGCAGGAACATTTAAGGAGCCGTGAAGTTCATTGTTCAGTGCACGATGGGCTATGGGATATCATATTCCACAAGGAAGCGGCGCGATGCCGTGCGCTGTGGGTATCCTTTCCTACATTTGCCGCCCCATTGATAGCATCGATGTCGATGGAAAATCGGGGTGTAGCGCAGCCCGGTAGCGCATCCCGCCATGGAGGCGGGATGGTCGCTGGAAAATGCGGGACAAGGGAAATTCGGGGTGTAGCGCAGCCCGGTAGCGCACTTGCATGGGGTGCAAGTGGTCGCTGGTTCGAATCCAGTCACCCCGACTGGTAGAGAGAAAGACCGCTCGGCGAAAGCTGAGCGGTCTTTTCTTTGGTAAGCATGGCCATTTTCTACATCCTTCATTCAGCGACCCAAGATCGCTATTACGTTGGTCATACCACCGAACCGATGGAAGAGCGCTTGCGGAAGCATTTATCATCCAATGGAAAGTCGACCTCGCGAGCCAAGGACTGGCGCGCAGTGTATACCGAAGTGTCTGAGGACAAGTCATCCGCCTACGCTCGAGAGCGGGAGGTGAAAGCCTGGAAGAGTCGTCAGCGTTTGGAAGACCTGATCCGCGCAGTCCGGTAGCGGCCGCCATACGTCGGAGTGCTGGTGGATCCAGTCACCCCGACTTGACAAGAGGTCGTCTCACAGAGGCAGCCTCTTTTGGTTCTAGAATATGGCCATCTTCTACATTCTTCATTCAGCGACAATTGGAAGTACACGTGTGACCGACCGTTCATAGCGCAGCTATTGGGTTCAAGCTGTTCTAAAGGGTCGAATACCTTTGCGACCCGCCGATCATTCTCAATGAAATTCACATTCCTTCCATACTTGGCATCCCTTGTGTTCCTGCTTGGTTCATGCCAGGACAAGGGTACGTCAACTGCTGAGCAATACGTCATGGATCCACATAGTTGCGCCCGACCGGAGGAGGCGGTGATCACACACCTCGATCTGGACATCAAGGTCGATATGGAGGCCAAGCGTATCGAGGGGACCGCGTCGTATGCGATCCGATCGGAAGGAGCCTCACTCATCTATCTGGACACGGACGGCCTGGAGATCCTGGATGTAGCGGACAAGGATGGCGCGCCGGCTAAATGGGAGCTCGGGGATAGCACATTCCTCGGGCGACCGCTCAAGGTGGAATTGGGCAATGGATCGGATGGGATCAAGGTCACCTACCGAACAACACTTGGAGCAAAGGCCTTACAATGGTTGAGCCCGGTGCAGACCGCGGATGGGACGCATCCCTTCCTCTTCACCCAAGGGCAGGCCATCCTTACGCGCACCTGGATTCCGATCCAGGACAGTCCCGGGATCAGGATCACATACAACGCCAGGGTCACCGTGCCTTCGGAGTTGATGGCGGTGATGAGCGCATCGAACCCTCAGGAGCGCACAGCCGACGGGGTGTACACGTTCCGAATGGATCAGCCGATACCGGCCTACCTGATCGCACTTGCGGTCGGTGATCTGGAATTCCGCTCCATGGGACCACGGACAGGTGTGTATGCGGAACGCAGTATGGTGGATAAGGCTGCGTGGGAGTTCGCGGACACGGAGAGGATGCTCGAAGCCGCTGAATCCTTGTACGGGCCTTATCGCTGGGAACGGTACGATGTCATCGTCCTGCCGCCCAGTTTCCCGTTCGGAGGAATGGAGAACCCAAGACTGACCTTCGCCACGCCTACCATCATCGCCGGAGATCGGTCCTTGACCGCGCTCATCGCCCATGAGATGGCACACAGCTGGAGCGGAAATCTGGTGACCAACGCCACCTGGGACGACTTCTGGTTGAACGAGGGATTCACGGTCTATTTTGAGAATCGCATCTGCGAAGCCGTGTACGGAAAGGATTTCGCGCAGATGCATCACTTGCTGGGGCACCAGGATCTGGTGGCGACCGTTGCGCGGATCAGTGCCGGGGAACATCCGGAGGACACCCACTTGCATCTTCATTTGGAAGGGCGTGATCCGGATGAAGGGATGACGGATGTCGCCTACGAGAAGGGCTTTGCCTTCCTGCGGCTGATCGAGGAAAAAGTGGGCCGCGAGAAGTTCGATGCTTTTCTGCGCGGATATTTCGAGCGGAACGCTTTTCGCAGCATGACCACAGAGCGCTTTTTGGCGTATCTCGATGATGAACTGCTTCGTCCGGCGAAGGTGCAATTGAACATTGCGGAATGGGTGGATGGTCCTGGCATTCCATCAGATATCATCCTTCCCACTTCGGAGCGTTTCGTGAAAGTGGATCAGGAACTGGACCGTTGGAGCAATGGAACTCCGGCGAAGGACCTGAACACTTCGGACTGGACCACCCATGAGTGGCTGCATTTTCTCCGGGGACTGCCAGCTGACCTTGATGAAAAAGCGATGAGCGATCTGGACGGGACCTTTGGATTCACCCGGACCGGGAACAATGAGATCCTGGCTGCATGGTTGGAACATTGTATCGCGTACGACTACGGTTCAGCCTATGAACGCTTGGATGGGTTCCTGACCACGGTCGGTCGGCGCAAGTTCCTGGTGCCTTTGTACCGACGGATGCAAGAGACGGAGAAGGGACGGATCATGGCGCAGGATATATACGCACACGCTCGTCCCAACTATCATTCGGTCTCCGTGAACACCCTGGACGAGCTCCTGCGGTGGAAGGACAACAAGCCTCCCGTGGCCTTCTAGTGGTTCCACTGGATAACGGAAATGAAAAAGCCTCCCGGGAACGGGAGGCTTTTTCGTGAAGGACTTCAGGATCAACGAGCGAGTACGATCCGCTTCTGATCGGCGATCTCCTGACCGGCGTTCAACTTGAGGATGTACTGACCATCGCTCAGTCCGCTAAGGTCCAGCGTATGGGTGCTGGTCCCGTTCGAGCTCGTCAGGGACATGCTCATCACTTGCTTACCAAGTACATCAAGCACCTGGATGGTGGTCGATGCATTCGTGCGCGAGTTCACGTTCAAGGTGATGATGCCAGCGCTGGGCACAGGATACACATCCGTGAAGGAAGCGACGCTGTTCTCGTTGATACCCACCGCGCATGCGGCAGGCTGGATCCCGCTACCCGAAGGGAATGCGTTCACGTAAGTCTGCATGTTGCTGATCGGCCAGATGTCGTTCACGATCATCGTGTTGTTCGGGCCGATGAGGCAATAGGTCGGGAACGCATTCACACCGAAGGCACTGTTGACGGTCCCACCTCCGCCTTCCGAGCTCACCGCAGGTGAATGTGCGAAGTTGCCGCCATACGTATTCTCATAGGCGATCACCTGGGCATTATTATCAGTCCCGTTGTTGATGGACATGCAGAACAGATCGGCGGCATTGCATCCGTAGGTCTCGTGCAGCTCGTTGAAGTATGGCTGCGTAGCCTGACATGGAGGGCAGGTGTCGAAGAAGAAATCCAGGACAACGTACTTCCCGGAGGAGGTGATGTCGTACAGCGAGTGCATGTTCCCTTCGGTATCCGTCACGGTGAAGTTGGCCACCGTGGATCCGTTGGGATAGTTGTTCGCCTGGGCCACCAAAAGGGCAGGCAATACGATCGAGGCAATGAAGAGTAGAGCTTTTTGCATGGTTCTATTTTTTGTGAATGTATGTGTCCTGGGATGAAAACCATCCCACTTCAAGGGATGGATATGGTGATCCTATGGCCTTCTCAGCGAGCGAGGCAGCGTCCCAATGTCACCGGTTCGAGTTCGTGCCCGCCTTCGAACACGGTCATTCGTTGATCGACCCCTGCTTCGGAAAGCCGCGCTGCGTTGCGCTCCGAAACGCTTAAAGGGACGAGAGGATCACGCGCACCGTGAATGACCTCCACGGTCACATCCTTCCATGCCTCCTGCATTGCCGCAGGTTCAAGTTCCGGAGGCATGCTTCCTCCCCAAAGGACCATCCGTTCGATCCGTGACCTACCGTGCATGGCCCAACGGCAGGTTGTCGCCACTCCTTGCGAGAATCCGAATACACCAAGCGAAGGCTCCTTGTTGGCATTATGCTGAAGTTCGAGCACCAATCGATCCAGGTATTCAATGTGGTCAACGATCTCGTGCTTCCGGTCCTCGCGGGTCATCCAGGTGGCCCCCACACGTTCATGGGCCGCGTCCAGGTAAAATCTGGAAAGCCCCTCCGGCGCCACAATGCACATGTCCTTCTCCATTCCCTCGAATTTGTTCAGGAAAAAGCGGGCGAGCTGACCATAACCATGCAGCACCATCCATATGCGTTCCGCACGAACAGGGTCACCCAAAAGGTGATATCGGGCGGTTCTTGGAACGCGCAGGAAGCGTTCTTCCATGCTGCTTAGTACGCGAGCAGTTCATCCAGCACTGTGGCCACCTTGTCCGCATTCGGGATCATGGTGGCTTCCAAGGTGCTGTTCAGCGGGATCGCCGGCATGTCCACTGAGCCAAAGGTGCGGACCGGTGCATCCAATTCGTGGAAGCACACATCACTGATGCGCCCGGCCAAGGCCTGTGCGAAGGAATTCGTGATCTGTTCCTCGGTAAGTACGAGGCAGCGTCCATGCGTCCGAACAGTGGCCATCACGGTTGCTTCATCCAAGGGAGCGAGGGTGCGCAGATCGACGATGGAGACGCGCCCTGGCAGGTTCTTCGCAGCGGTCCTGGCCCAATACACGCCCATTCCGTAAGTGACCACGACCACCGCCTGTCCATTGGCGATCATATCATCGCTGGCCTCCTGCACGATCCGTGCTTTCCCAAAGGGGATCATGTAATCCGTGGAGGGTTCGATGGTCCTGGCTTCCTCAGTGCCTTTGATCTTGCTCCAATACAGACCCTTGTGTTCCAGCATCACCACAGGGTTCGGATCGTGGTACGCCGCTTTCATCAGGCCCTTAAGGTCGGCGCCGGTGCTGGGATAGGCGATCTTGATGCCTTTGATATTGCACAGTACGCTTTCCACGCTGCTGCTGTGGTAGGGTCCTCCGCTCCCATAGGCGCCGATGGGTACCCTGATGATGCAGCTTACCGGCCATTTGCCAACGGTGAGAAAGCAGCTTCGCGCCACCTCGGTGAACAGTTGATTGAGACCCGGCCAGATGTAGTCGGCGAACTGCACCTCTACGATCGGCTTCAATCCCACCGCGCTCATGCCGACCGTGCTACCGATGATGAACGCTTCCTGTATCGGGGTATTGAACACTCGATGACCACCGAAATCTCGGGCCAGGGTAGCCGCTTCCCGGAACACGCCACCCAGCCGTGCCCCTACATCCTGGCCATACAACAAGCACCGTGGATCCTCCTGCATCAACTCGCGGATGGCGAATAACGCACTATCCACCATCACGGTGGGCTCCCGGTCCTTCGGTGCACGCTCGCCTGTCTCCTCGATCACCGGCGTTGGTGCGAACATGTGTGTGGTCAGGTCCTCGGGAGTGGGGTCTTCCGCATTGCATGCCTTCTCAAAATCCGCTCTTACCCGCTCTATGGCCTGCTTTTCCAACTTCTTCAACCCATCCAATTGGATGCGTCGATCCAGCAATTGCTGGAGAAAGCGAGGGAAGGGATCCCTTTTATCGTGTGCGGCCAGGTCCTCCTTGCTGCGGTAGAATTCCATTCGCACGCCGCTCGTGTGGTGGTTCAGCAACGGCACTTTAGCGTGGACCAGCATCGGCCTTCTTTCAGCACGCACGGTGGCGATCACCTCGCGTATCGCATCATAGCTCGCCACCATGTCCGCGCCATCCACCTGCCGCACCTCGAGCCCTTTGAATCCCTTGGCATAGTCGCTCGCGTCGCCCACTCTTATCTCATCCGCACTGGCGCTGATATCCCATTCATTGTCCTGCACCAGGTAGATGATCGGCAGGTTCTTCAATACCGCCATCTGGAAGGCTTCGGCGACCTCTCCTTCGGTGATCGATGCGTCGCCCAGGGAACAGACCACGATCGGTGCATCATTGTCCGTCGCGCCGTTCAGATCGTGGGGTATACCAGCCTGCTCCTTGTACCACAATCCCAAAGCGATACCCGTGGTGGGAATGGCCTGCATTCCGGTGGCACTGCTCTGGTGTGGGATACGCGGCATGCCTTGGCGTCGCAGGCTAGGGTGGCCATAGTAGGTGCGGCCCCCGCTAAAAGGGTCATCGCGCTTGGCCAACAATTGAAGCATGAGCTCGTAAGGCTCCATACCGATCCCGAGCAGGATGCTATCATCACGGTAATACGGCGCCACGAAGTCCTGCGGCTTCAGTTGCATTCCCAGGGCCAGTTGGATGGCCTCATGGCCCCGACTGGTGGCATGCACATACTTGCTGGTCAGCTTGAAATGCTCCTCATAGATGTCGGTCATAGCCTTCGCCGTACACATCAGTTCCCATGCACGCAGGAGCGTGGCTTCATCGGGAGTATGAGGTGTGGCGGTTGGCACTTTCTCCTTGTTGGACACGGTCAAAGGCATGGTCTACGGCAGAACTATGGACCCGCCAAGTTACCGGAACTGGTTGAGACGTAACGTGCCTGGGGCAGTTGTCGGTCATCCAATTATTCGGTCAGGTTACCGATCAAGTGGCGGGACCATTTACGGTCCGTTCATCCATGAAGCGCGCCGCTGGTGAAGTTCACGGATCGGTCATCACGATACGGTACGCCGGATCAATGATCTGCCTTCCTTTGGAACAAAT
>JAHEFL010000478.1 GCA_024640205.1 Flavobacteriales bacterium
CCCGGGACCTACACCGCCTACTATACCGCAAGCATCCAAGGGGCCACAGCGGGCTGCTCGGATACCGCAAGCGTTGTCATCACCGTGTTACCAAGACCGACCGCTGTTTTCACCCTGGATCAGGACGCCGCATGTGATTCGATCACGGTGGCCATGACCGATGCCTCCATCGATGCGATCAGCTTTTTCTGGGACTTCGGTGATGGCACCACGAGCGTGTCGCCGAGCCCGCCACCGCATACCTACACCACCGCAGGGAACTATCCGATCGAATTGACCGTGACCAATGCACTGGGTTGCGAGCACAGTGTGACGCATCCTGTGAATGTGTTCGATCCACCGACCGTGGGTATCACTGTGCAGAATCTCTGCTTCGGTGAGACGGCACAGTTCTTCCCTGTCATCGGTACCGATCCCGGGAATCCCATCACCGACTGGTCCTGGGACTTCGGTGATGGAGGTACCTCCTCACTGGAGGAACCGGAGCATCAATACGTTTCGCCAGGTCCATACGTGGTGGCGCTCGATGTGACCACACCGTATTGTGGCAATACAGGAACGCAATGGGTCAATGTCCAAGCCCGCCCCGTTGCGGACTTCCAGCCCAGTGCCGTGCTGGGTTGTTCGCCCTTTACCATTGATTTCGCCAACAGCAGCACGGGCGCCACACAGTATACCTGGGCCTTCGGTGATGGAGGCTCCACCACGGAGACCGACCCCTCGCATACCTTCCTGAATCTCGGTGCCACGGATACCGTGTTCACGGTTCAACTCGTCGCTGCTTCGCCGTTCGGATGTGCCGACACCGTATCCGTTCCGATCACGGTGGCACCCGGGGTGAACGCTGCCTTTACGCATGACGGACTACCAGGCTGTGCTCCCTTGAGCGTGGCCTTCAATAACACGAGCACCGGTGCCGGTTCCTACCTCTGGGACTTCGGTGATGGGTCCACCTCCACGCTGGCACAGCCCACGCACCTGTTCGTGAACAACACACTGTTCCTGAACATCCATACCGTGACGTTGACGGCGACCTCGCCAGCGGGATGTTCCGACGTGGCCACGCAACAGGTGATGGTCTATCCCACGCCGGATTTCGCCTTCACAGCGGCGCCGGATAGTGGCTGCAGCCCGCTCGCGGTGACCTTCCCTTCCGTGGTGGGTGCCGTGGCCTACCAGTGGGATTTCGGCGATGGCGCCACCGGCACAGGTCCGTCGCCCACGCACACCTATGTCAATGGCACGACGAACGATGAGCAGTTCACCGTATCGCTCGTAGGTATGAATGCATTCGGTTGTACCGATAGCACCACCGGAACGATCACGGTCTATCCGAACCCGACGGCGCAACTGTCGCTGTCGCAAACATCCGGATGCCATCCATTGACCGTGGATCTCACCAACCTGAGCACGGGAGCGGATCAATTCACCTGGACCTATGGTGACGGGCAGACCTCCAACACCATGCAGGCGGTCCACTCACATACCTGGTTCAATTTCGCCGGACCCGATGCGGTGAGCTTCAATATTGGACTTACCGCTACCACGGATCATGGATGCACCAGCACGGCCAATGCGCAGGTGGAGGTGTTCCCGGCCGTCACCGCGGCCTTCGCACCGCCGCAGGATGGGTGTGCGCCGCATGCCGTCAACTTCAGCAACCTCTCCACAGGGGCCGTTTCCTACGAATGGTTCTTTGATGATGGGCAGTTCAGCGCGTCGACATCCCCGGCACACACCTATCTGAATCAGGGTCTGAACGATGTGACCTTCGATCCGCAGCTGGTGGCGACCTCCGCCTTCGGATGCACCGATACGGCCACGGCTTCCATCCTGGTCCATCCGCAGCCTATTGCGCAGTTCATTCCCGGCACGCTGGCAGGATGCCAGCCCTTGAACGTGCCGTTCCAGGACCTCTCCATAGGGGCGGTCTCGTTGAATTGGCAGTTCGGTGATGGACAATTCCTGGATGCGGGGGTAGGCAACGTGAGCCACACGTACATCCACACCGATACGGACCCAGTGTTCTTCGATCCACAGTTGATCGCTACCTCATCCTATGGATGCACGGACACGGTGACGAGCCAGATCCAGGTCTATCCGCAGGTGAATGCCGCCTTTGCATTGGATACCGCGGGCTGTTCCCCTGTGACCGTGGAGCTCGAGAACCTGAGCACGGGTGCCAACAGTTACCTCTGGTCCATGGGCGACGGTACCACGCTGGTGGGAGATGAGCCGACCCACACCTATGTGAACCAGACTCCCTTCGATCAGACCTACACCATCACGCTCACGGCCACTTCGCCCTTTGGATGCA
>JAHEFL010000479.1 GCA_024640205.1 Flavobacteriales bacterium
AATGCTCAGTTCAATATCCCGGTCGATGGTGCCCGTCAACGTAGGATGAAGGATCACCTCGGCCCCCATGACCGCAAGTGTGCGGGTCGTTTCCGGGAACCACATGTCGTAACAAATACTCACTCCGAAGCGACCCACATCAGGCACATCGAAAACACAGAACTCATGGCCAGGGGTCACACCCACCTCATAAGGGTAGAACGGGAACATCTTGCGGTATCGGGTCACCACGCTGCCCTCGGGATCGATCACCGAAGCGGTATTGAAGATCTTGCCGTCCCGTTTTTCAAAGATGCTTCCAGGCAGAAGCCATACCCCGTGCTTTGCTGCTGCTGCGCACATCTCCTGCTCGAACGCCCCAGGGACCTCCTGGGCGTTGTGTGTCAGCGGACCATACGCACAGAGTTCGCTGAACACCACCATGTCCACCCACGGATAGATGTTCATGAGTATGTCCAGCTTCAGCTTCATCGCATCCACATTGCTGTAGGAAGCGTTCACGCGCATTTGGATCCCGGCTATGGAGAATGGTTTCATTCGTTCTAGGGTTGTAGTTCATGATGGAAGCATCCATTCCTGCACGGAACGGGATACACAGTGGATCTTGGGTGATCACGAAAGGAGCTTACCCAGCTCCTCCTCGATAATATCCAAGCCCTGATCAAGCAATTCGTCGCTGATCACCAGCGGGCAAAGCACTCGAATGATGTTCTTGTCCGTTCCGGCTGGAATAATGATCAGACCCCTTTCAGCACAGGCCATCATCAATTTCCCGCAGATCTCCGTATCCGGCCGACCAGGGTCGCCGTCCTGAACGAACTCGATCGCCATCATGGCGCCAAGGCCACGTACATCGCCGATGCCATCGTACCTGGCCTGCAGTCGCTCGAACCGCTCGCGAATGACCCGACCCACGTGCATTCCTTTGGCATTGATGTCGATCTCTTCCATAAGTTCCAGTGTGGCCAAGGCGGCTGCACAGCTCACCGGATTCCCGATGTAGGTGCCTCCGATACTGCTGGGTGCGGCCTTGTCCATGATGGCAGCCTTGCCGACCAGCGCTGCTATGGGCATACCACTGCCAAGGGATTTCGCCCAGGTGCTCATATCCGGGATCACCCCCGAATGCTCGAAGGCTCCCCATCGGCCGGTACGACCGAATCCGGTCTGTACCTCATCGAAGATCAACATGATCCCGTTCCGATCGCAGAATTCCCGAAGCCCCTTCAAATAACCGCTCGGGGCCACATTGAAACCACCTTCGCCCTGTACCACCTCGATGATGATCGCAGCCAACTGGTCCGGAGCAACGGTGTGACGCGATACGGCCTCCAGGCGGTCCAGTTCAGCCTCAACGAACTCCTTCTCGTTCCGACCTCGCGCATAACGATAGAAATTCGGGAACGGTATGCGGTAAACCTCCGGTGCGAACGGACCGCATCCGTGCTTGTAGGCCACCTTGCTGGTCAAGGTCATGGCCATCAAGGTGCGACCATGGAAGGCGTCCGTATAGCAAAGTACACCTTGCCGCCCGGTCGCCTGTCGGGCGATCTTGATGGCATTCTCAACAGCTTCAGCACCCGTAGAGACCAACATGGTCTTGGTGGCACCACCATGCGGCAGTAAAGCGTTCAGTTTTTCGCAGAGCGCGATATAGGGCTCATAGCTGGCCACGTTGAAGCTTACGTGCAGGAACTTGTCCGCCTGGTCCTTGATGGCATTCACCACGGAAGGAGGGCAGTGCCCTGCATTAACCACACCGATACCCCCGGCGAAGTCGATCAACTCCCGCCCGTCGGCATCGGTGATGATCGCTCCGTGGGCACTGACCGCGGTGGCATAATTGAATGTGCCTACTCCGTTCGGCACCGCCGCCTTGCGACGTTCGATCAGCTCTTGGCTGCGTGTCTTTTGTTCGACCATGGTATCGAGGGGAGCAGTTGCCGACCCTTAATGGGGGCCTTGAACAACCGCTTACAGGGCACAAAGATGACCATGGTGGCGGTATCCCCAAGGACTATTCCATTCGCTGTGGATAAATCATTTGCTGTCCCGCATGATGTTACGATCCGGAGGGGGTGAACCGATCCAGGTCGCCCGGTGTTCCAAGGTATCTTCGCGCCAAGCCTGGCCTATGTCGGGCCACTTGCAGCCATGACCGCGGTCGGAACCCTGGAACCCCATATCTACTGCCCGAGCCTGACCCGCTATGAGCGGTGGAGGACCCGCGAGGTTCATGTGGGTTCCGTGGCCATTGGAGGTGCCAATCCGATCCGGGTTCAGAGTATGACCACCACGGATACGATGGATACCGCA
>JAHEFL010000060.1 GCA_024640205.1 Flavobacteriales bacterium
TTCACGAAGTGGGGCACAATTGGTTCTTCGGGATGGTGGGGAACAACGAAACCTATCGCGCATTCCTGGATGAAGGATTCACGCAGTTCCTCACTGCGTGGGGCCTGGAGCGCATCGATGGTGATACACTCGTAGAGGAATTTGCGGAGAACCGTTATCAGAGGCGATTCCAAACACCACAATTGGCGAGGGAAAGTGAGGTGTATGACGGATACCAACGGGAAGCCGTCCGGTACCACGTGCCACGGATCAATGTGCACAGTGATGAGTTCGGATATGAGAGCGGGCTGGGCTTCGGATACGGCCACGTGTATTACAAGACCGCTGTGATGCTCTACAACCTGCAATACGTTCTGGGCGACTCCCTGTTCCGGTCCGCCATGCGCCATTATTTCGATCAGTGGCACATGTGTCATCCGTATCCGGAGGACATGCGGCAGAGCTTCATCGACCACACGAAGGTGGACCTGAACTGGTTCTTCGACCAGTGGATCGAAACGGACAAGCGGCTGGACTATGCGGTGAAGCGCGTGAAAGGTGTACACAAGGATGCTGGACAGACCATCATGCTTCGACGAAAAGGTGATATGCAGATGCCGATCGATCTGCAGGTGATCGCACGCAACGGCACTGTGCATGACTTCTATGTGCCGAACAATTGGTTCGTGAAGCGGACCGATGCGACCGTGCTGCCAAGATGGATCGGTTATGACGACCTCGAGAGGGATTACGTCGCACACGTGGACATCCCGACCGGTATCGCATCCGTAACCATTGACACGACCGACAGGCTGGGCGATCACTACATGCTTAACGACCACATGATGGTACCGGTAAGTGTGAGCTTCGACCATCATGTCCGGCATCCTGCGGACCGCAGGGCCTATGAGGCTTTCGTTCGCCCGGACCTTTGGTGGAACGGCTACGACGGCGCGAAGGTGGGTGTGCACCTGAACAGTTCCTACCTGCGGTACAAGCACAAGGTCCACTTCAGCACATGGCTCAATACCGGGATCGGGCAATACCTCCCTCCCACGAACCCCGCCTTACAACTGGATTCCATCCCGGGGAACACGGATACCGACTTCGACCCGATCAGCTTCAATATCCGGTATGAGAACGGTACTGAAAAGCTCTTGAAAGGTTCTTCCCTATTCGCCCATGCCCGTCTGTTGGACGGGCTTCAACGTTACGGAGCTGGTGCGCGATGGCAAATGCCGAACGGCCGCACCGAGATCAGTGGTGAACTCGTGTATTTCGTCCGGCAGGACAGCAGCGACCTCACGTACCTACTGTATCCGGAGCAGTGGGAACTGGGTCGGTTGAACGGTGCCGTGGATCTGGGAATCCGGCATCGGTATGACCATGCGCAGGGTACGGGGGATCTTCGCATTGATATGCGGAGCAGTGCGGTCGGTTCCTATTCGGGCTATGCCCAGGTGCGCTTCACGGCCATCAACACGACCAGGCTGGGACCCTTGCAGTTGCGCACTCGTGGGATCGCCCAGTACGGATCCGGCAGGACACCCCGCGAGAGTGCACTGTACTTGGCAGGAGCGTCTCCAGAGGATATGATGGAGAATAAGTACACACGGTCGGTAGGTTTCGTCCCATATGATTGGCTCGGATACGGTGCTGAAGTGAACCATTTCCAACAAGGCGGCGGATTGGGTTTAAGAGGCTATGCCGGTTACGTGGCACCGGAGGAACTTGAGGACGGCCAGGTGATCAACACGTACCGGGGCAACAGCGGTCTGGGTGCCAGCGGGGAACTGGACCTCGATGGCCTTATTCCCTGGCGTCCGGGAAAGCTGGCTCGTTACGTACACCTCGATGTGTACCTCTTCGGAGACGTGGGGATGATGGGCTACCGAGCGAACAACCTCAGTAATGGGACCTTGGAAATGGCCGCACCGCGCGCGGATGCAGGTGCAGGCGTCGCTTTCACCATCAAGCGATTCGGACCGTTGGTGGACATCCGACCTTTGACCATACGCTTCGATATGCCCGTGCTACTTACTGCATTGCCTGCCGCGGAACAGGATCATTTCGGGTTCCGTTATGTCGTAGGTGTGGGGCGAAGTTTCTGATCACTGACATGCGGTCCCTCCTCTTTGCAGTTTCGATCACCGCAAGCAGCCTATCCATCGCACAAGGCATCACAGGCCGCTGGACCACTATTGATGACAACTCAGGAAAGCCGCGCAGCGTAGTGGAATTAACGGAAAGGAACGGACTGCTGCATGGTCGGATCGTGGACCTCTACGACAAGACCAAACTTGAAAAAGTATGCGACAAATGCCCGGATGATCGACGGAGCGAACGGATACTGGGACTGGAGATCATCCGCGGAATGGTGCTTGACGGTAACACCTGGGAGGACGGCACCATCCTTGACCCCGAGACAGGTAAGATCTATGACTGCAAGTTGTGGATCGAGGACGGGCAACTAAAGGTCAGGGGCTATGTGGCCTTTTTCTTCCGTACGCAGACTTGGATCCGGATGCCGTAAGGAATCAAAGCCGATAACTTGGCGGTCCGCATGCCTTCCATGATCCATGATGCACCTTCCTATCAGGGAGAACGACGCGACCTCCTTCGTCAGGTCAAGCGGGCTCGAAAGGTGCTCGACGTAGGCTGTAACCTCGGCGCAGTGGCCCGTGCATTGAAGCGCGAGCACAGCGGTGCCCAGGTGTGGGGGCTGGAGATCAATCCGGAAGCGCTTGCCAAGGCTCTCCCTGACCTGGAAAAAGGATGGTGCATCGACCTGGATGATCTGGAGCAACTTGAACTGGCCTTGGGGGACCTGCGTTTTGATCACATCATTGCCGGCGATGTCCTGGAACATACGGTCCGCTTCAAGGAGATCACCGGGATCCTTTACGATCATTTGGAACCGGGAGGGCGGATCATCATTTCGGTCCCCAACCACGGGCACTGGCATACCCTATGGGTTTTCCTCACCCGCAAATGGCAGCGGAACGAGCGCGGGATCTTCGACAAGACCCATCGCACGATCATCATGCAGGGCAATCTGAAGGAATTCATGGAGAAATGTCCCAGTGCCGAGTTCAAGCTCCTGAAACGCAATTTCAGGTTCTTCGAAACGAACCGCTTCTGGAAGCTGAACATGCTCGTGACCTACGGTCTGTTCCCGCTGCTGTTGATACCCTACTTCAAGGACTTCGTGACGATGGGTTACATCTTCTCCATCCGTAAGCCGGTCGATCCGTGACGACCGTATCCGTTGTGCTGGCCACCTACCAAGGTGAACGCTTTCTGGAGCTGCAATTGGACAGCATTCTGGAAGGGACTCGGCCTCCTGACGAAGTGGTGATCGTGGATGATGCCTCGCGGGACGGGACCGTTCCCATATTGGACCGCTATTCGAACGGTCCGCTGGGCGATCGCATCAAGGTGATCCGTCGCCAGCAGAACCAGGGACCCTCGCTGAGCTTCGCGGAAGGGATAGGGCACACGAGCGGCGACCTGGTGTTCCTTGCCGACCAGGATGACCGATGGGCAACGGACAAGATCTGCAAAGTAGAGGCTGCCTTCCGTGACCAACCGGCAACGGTCATGGTGTACCACGATGGGACCATTTGCGACACTGACCTTGCACCGGACGGACGGACCATCTTCAACACGCGCAAGCGCGCCGAACTTGAGCTGGGGTCCAAGCGGGATCCGATGGAACTATGTGGGAACCCGGACGTGAAAGGATGCACCATGGCCCTGGAAGGGGATTTCGCACGGCGATTATTCAAGCGTACCGCTCCGGAATTCGCGAGTTACTGGGGTCATGATCATTGGGCAGCGCTTTTTGCATTGGCAACAGGAAATGTCATCGTGCTGCCTGAAGTATTGATCGAGCACCGCTTCCATGCGCGCAATACCTCCTCAGCCGTAGGCTTCGACCCGTTCTCCATGCGGCACTGGCTGCGCAATTTCCGCACTGCTCAAGCGCAACAGGCCGATCATTTTGTCCAACGCTATCGGATCGCCTTGGAGCACATGACCAGTGAAGGGCCTATCAAGGATGCACTGAGCAAACACCTGGAGTTGGCCTCAATGCGTTATGAACTCCGCTCGAAGGGCCTGTTGGAACGCCTGGGATCCGTGGTCAGCTCCTATCGCAAAGGCATCTATCACGAGCACTACAACGGGATTCCTACCGCTTTGCGCGACCTATTCTCCTGAACCATTCTCAGCGTTCGCGGATGCGCCGTACCAGGGATACGAATTCGTTCGCCACGCCCAGAACGTGAGCGGCGGGCCAGAATAGAAGCGCCAGTGCCGCACTCCGAAGGACAACATCCAGCAGCGGTGTTCCAGTGAAAGGGATCCAAGGAAAGATCATAGCAAGGCCGGACAATAGCAGGATCACCTTGATCGTCCCCGTGCTGAAAGGCCACAGGCCAAAACGCCGGAACAAATACCCTGTCCGGAACAGGTTCAACATGACCATGGACAGCAGCGTGGCATACGCAGCACCCACAATGCCCATGCTCCTGATCAGGAAAAAATTCGCCACTGCGTTGACAAGAAGCATCCCGAAACTGGACCAGGCATCCAGTCGGTATGAACGGGACATGGATAGCAGGCTCATACTCAAACCCATCATGCCGTTCAGCAAATAGGCCATACCGATGATCCATGCCACCTGCATGCCACCTGCATATTCGGAAGGAAGTATCGTGAACAGGTCATCCATGCTCATCCACATCAGCAGGAAAAGGAATCCACTGATCAAGGTCTGGACCAGGGAGGACCTGCTGTATAACTCCCCGAGTAGTGGCATATCACGTCGTTTCCATGCATCGGCCACCATCGGCATGGCGGCTTGATGAAGAGCCCGCCCTGGTGCTGCGATGACGGAGCCGAAATAGAAGGCAACGGCATAGTGCGCGACCTGGACCAGCGAGCTTTCTCCCAACAAGGCCGCTATCATCAACTGGTCCATGTTGCCGAGAACGATGCCGGCCACACTGGCGGAAAAGGTGAACGCGCTGTAGGTGATCATGCTGCGACGCAAGCGTCCGGGAAGCCACCGCTCCGAGAAGCCAGCTACGAAATTGCCTGTGCGGTACAGGTCCAGCACCAATGCCAGCGAGCATATTAGGAAGATGGCGGTGTACAGGAGCATGAACGTGCCGAAGGGCATGGGTCTCCACATCTGTACCATGATGAGCACCATCTGAAGAACACGCAACAGGAATTCCCGGATGAAGATGGGCTGCACCGTGCGCCGCAAAGAGCGACTGTAGCTTCGGAGTAGTATGAAGAAGATCTCCCCGAACACGAGGGGAAGGATCAATAGTCCATAGCGACCATAGAGAACGTTGCGGTCACCGAACACCTCTGTAAGCCATGGATGCAATAGCCCGAGGATGAGAACAGCTGTCAGCCCCACGACGGTCCCGAAGACCAGGAGCATTCCCAGTAAGCCCCTGTGCTTCCTAACGGGGTCCCGGAAATAGGGAAAGAAGCGGATGACCGTGTTCTCTGCACCCAACTGCGCCACTTGTGCGGCTATGGTGACGATCGAGACCATCAGACGGGTGAGCCCGAACTGATCGCTCTCCAGCACCTTGGGATACAGGAGCACCACGTTCACGAAGCCCAATCCGATGCCCACATAGGTGAGCACCGTGTTCATTGCTGCTTGTCGGGCCAATGCCCCGATGCGATGGATCATCGTGTGAAGGAGGCGGTCGACGCGAATGTAGCTGCCCTGTCCACGCTGGGCATTGGATCGATCGGGTAGTTCCTAACCCTTGGTCATTCGGTCCAATAGATCCGATAGCTGGGAAGTGAGTACACGACGATCGTACTGCTCCGGTATGGGCACGCTCTCCTGCCCGGAAGTGAACAGGGCTGCGACGGCCTGACTCATGGCATCAGCATCATTCCTTGGGACTACCGTATGGGCCATGCCGAGGACGCGGGTGATGTCCGCATCCAACGGTGCTACGGCCAATATCGGACGTTGAACGGAGAGGTACTCAAAGACCTTGGCCGGAAGAAAGCCGCCCACATTGGGGGTATCGTTCACTGGAAGAAGAAGCACCCGCGCGCGTTGCATTTCGCGGACCGCCTCCGCATGTCCCACCTGACCGACCAGCTCCGTGTTGCCCATTATTCCAGCTTCCTCCAAGCTATTCCGAACCCCATGGTCCACGGGTCCTACGAGCCTGAGCACGAACCGGTCGCGGAATACAGGATCGCCGCGCAACCGCTCACCGAGCGCATTCCAGAGTTCAGGCACATCCCGTGTGGGAGGAAGACTCCCCACATGGACCAGGCTCCATCGCTCATCCAACTGGGCAGGAGGGTTCGGCAGGTCCGTCCGATCGTACCCGTTGGTGAGTACCACGGGGTCACGCGCACCCAGCGCTTTCAGGTCCTGAGCCCAGCGCCAACTCACGGTGGTCACTTGGTCCGCGTCCCTGAGTACCATGCCTTCAAGTGCCCTGTGCTTCGCATCGGCCCGCCGTCCAAGCTTCAGCTGATTGTAGAAATCAATGTTCGTCCACGGATCCCTGAAGTCCGCCAGCCAGGGGATCCCGGTCCTTTTCCTCAATGCATGCCCGATCAGATGCAGGCTGTGCGGCGAGCCGGTAGAAACGATCACATCCACTGGGTGCTCCGCCAGGTATTTCTCCAAGCGGCGTATGCTGGGCCTTACCCACCATAAGCGTGCGTCGGGAACGAAGAAGTTGCTTCTGACCCAGAGGGCCAGATCCTCCCGCCAGCCTCCGCCACCTTCTTCCCGCAGAAATGCTGTGCGGATCCGGGCCTTCCTACCCTTGCCTGTAAAGCGCTTGTACCATCCATAGGGTTCCGTGATCGGTTCCTTGATCACTTCGACCGACGGTGATACTTCCTTCAACAGTTCGGGATCCTCCGCTTGCATCTCCGGATCCGAAGGGGTATAGACTACCGGCTGCCAGCCGAACTCGGGCAGGTACTTGCAGAACTTCAACCAGCGATAGACACCCACCCCGGCATTCGGCGGCCAGTAGTAGGCGATGATGAGCACCCTTTTCATCGGTCCTGGGTCGATCGCTTTTCCGCCCGGTCGATCGCACGTTCCATTTCATGGATCGATCCGGTCATTCCGATGTTGCGCGCACATCCATGCATCTCCTGTTCTACTCCTCTTCCTTCACTGAACCGGCGGGTACGCTGTGCACCAGCTCCTTACCCAACAGAACAAGAAAAAGTAGGATCAACAGTCCACTGCTGGCGAGCGCTATGGGGCCTGAGGAATTGAATGCCTTGCTTTCGATCTTGAACGCGACCACATGCTCCCCGGCAGGTACGACCATGGCACGCAGCACATGATCCGCACGGAAATGAGGGGCCGGCACACCATCAACGCTCGCTTTCCAATCCGGCCCGTACCAGATCTCGCTGAACACGACCACACCACCCTGCGCAGAGCGCACCTTATACGTGATCTCATTGGTCTCATAGCGTTCCATCGTCACCGATGCTGCGGGGTCCGGGGTGATCGTCACATCGTTCACCTGGTCCTTGAAGCGCTTATCCACCACGGCCGTTGTTAGAGGGTCGATCTCACCCAGTCCCGTGATCTCCTCATCCGCATTCTCCACCCACCGCACCTCATCCACGAACCAGGCTTCACCGAACCCGTTCGGGTTCTGGATAGCGGGCCGGTCCGGGTTGTAGATGAGCCAGCGCGTGTTCAGCATGTTCAGCACGCCTTCCTGTGCCAATGCACTATCCAGCGCTTCCATGGAAGTTCCGGTCTGCAACTGCTTGCTGATGCGCGAAATGGCAGGTGACAAGTGGAACTCGATAAGTTCCTGGTAGCGCTTCAGCTTGGCACCATGGTACCCCCCGACACTTCGGTGGAACCAGCTCACACGCGCATCATTGAACGGATTCCCCAAG
>JAHEFL010000480.1 GCA_024640205.1 Flavobacteriales bacterium
ATCATACGCGCGCTATCTACGAACGTGCCGTTCAGCTCTACCCGCTGTTGTGGGAGTTTCATGCGTCGCTCGGTGAGCTGCTCATGGACCATGACCGGTCGGCTGCGCACGAAGAATTCCGAGAAGCACTTCGCTTATTGGCTTCGCAGGAAAGTAGCCTGACTGATCGGGCCGAAATTCAGCGGGAGATCGAAGGTTTGATGGAGTGAGGTCCGCGCAGCGGAGAGATCGATCCGGAACCTCAGTCCGGTGTGACCAAGAGCTGCCGCACCACCACATCGCTGAAGCCGCATTTGTTGGTGCCTGAGATGCGCAAGGTGGCGGGTATGTCGGCCGTGATGCTGTCGATGGCGGCTTCAGTGTTCGATGTGTAGCTGGCCGTGTTCGGCGAAACGTCACTCGCATACAATACGCTATCGTTGGCGTTCGCGAGCAAGCGCACGTTCACGCTGTTCAGGAGCACGTCGGGCTGGCTGCCGCTCCCATCCGCAACCACCAGGAAGTCCAAGGGGATGTGGCTGCGCGTAACGCTCAGGGTGCTGTCGGCGCTCAAGCCAGAAGGCCAGGAATTATAGGTGACCCGCGGTGCAGGGGAGTAGAAGCAGGTGTCCTTCGCGTCCTCCTTCTTACAGGCGGCCATGAACAGTAATACGAGTATGGCAGGGAGGACACGCATGGTAGTGGAATGTGCGATCGAAGGTAGGATCAGTGCCCAAGGGCATTGCTCGTTCGCAGAAGTGTATATGAACGGATCATCGTGAAGAGCAATGGACTGATCGCGCCCAACCATTCGTCACAGCCCGGACGTTGCAACACATCCTTTGCCTACCATGCACCTTCTACACCCAAATTGCACCTACAAGAATGGACCGCATCATCGACCCTCGCCCGGCGAAACGCAAACGCACGCTTCTGTACGGCGGCTCAGTACTGCTAGTGGGCATCATCGGATGGTTCCTGCTCAGCGGAACGGGCGGCGGACGGGTGCGTGTGGAAGAAGCCAAATTGCAGATCGGCACCGTGGAGAAGGGGATGTTCCGCGAGTTCATACCGGTTACTGGTACCGTCCAACCATTTCAGACCGTGTTCCTGGATGCTTTGGAAGGTGGTACGGTGAAACAGCGCTTTGTGGAGGATGGTAGCATGGTGAGCGCTGGTGATCGTATCCTGGAATTGAGCAATCCGCAGTTGCACATGGATGCCATCAATCGGGAAGCGCAGCTGCTTGATCAACAGAACAACCTGCGTAATACACGCTTGGCGATGGACCAGCAGACCACCCGCTTGAAGGATGAGCTCCTGAACCTGGACAAGGACCTGAAGCGCTTGGAACGGGATGGTATCGTGGATGAGCGCCTGGTCCAGGATTCGCTGCTGGCCCGGAACACCTATTACAGCAACAAGGAACATCTGGAGTACATGCGGCAGAAACGCAAGCTGTTGGCGCAGAACCTGCGCACGGATTCGCTCTTCCGCATGTCGCAGGTGGGGCAGATCGCCAGTTCGCTGGAACTGATCCAGGAGAATCTGCGCTTCCTGCGGGAGAACCTGCAGAACCTGGTGATCAAGGCACCGATCGATGGTCAACTGAGCGGGCTGAACGCGGAACTGGGACAGACGAAACAACGTGGTGAGCGCATAGCACAGATCGATGTGCTGGACGGGTTCAAGGTGCGCGCACGGATACCGGAGCACTATGTGAGCCGCGTGAGCAACGGGTTGCGTGGCACCTTCCTTCATGCGGGCAGGGAGTACAGCATCGCGATCTTCAAGATCTACCCGGAGGTGAGCAACGGCGAGTTCTCCGTGGATCTGCGGTTCGAGGAGGAGGCACCGTCCGACATACGTCGCGGACAGACCTTCCAGGTTCGTTTGCAGCTCAGCGAGGACATGGAAGCCGTGATGTTGCCACGGGGCCCCTTCTTCCAGGACACCGGCGGACAGTGGGTCTATGTGATCGATGTGGAAGGAAGTGCCACCAAGCGCGACGTACGCCTGGGCAGACAGAATCCCGATAACTATGAAGTACTCGAAGGCCTCCGTCCCGGAGACCGTGTGGTAATAAGTCGATATGCCGCTTTTAATGATGCGGAAGAACTCATCATCCAACAGTAAGGGCCGGAAATTTCCTGCCCCGACAAAACCGACCAGAACATGACCCTTCTCCGAACAGGTTCCCTCTCCAAGGTCTACCGCACGGACACCGTGGAGACCACTGCACTGAACAGCGTCGATATCGCTATCGAGAAAGGCGAGTTCGTCGCGATCATGGGTCCCAGTGGTTGTGGAAAATCGACCCTGCTGAAC
>JAHEFL010000481.1 GCA_024640205.1 Flavobacteriales bacterium
ATTCCGCATGCGGATGCAGCCATTGGAGGAAGGTGTGCCGATGGAGCCTTCGTTGGCCGTGCCGTGGATGTAGATGCAACGCTCGTGGCTGTCGCGAAGGCCTCCCTGGTTGATGCCCGGCTCCAGACCATCCAGCCGCAGGATGCGGGAGGTGATCCAGTCCTCATCGATGCCGGCGAAGTCGGGGTCGGCCAGCTCTCCGGTGAATTCCCGTTCCCTAAGGATCCCGAAAGGCGGTACCCCGTCCCCATGCTTGGAGAACACGCGATGCAATCCGGTGGGGGTGCGGTAGCTGTTCTGCAGGGTGCCGGGGCCGTTGGTGGCGGTGGCCACAGGATAGATGGCTACCACCTGCCGGTCGCGGACATGGAACAGTTGCTGGCGATGGATGCTTACGTAGAGCACGTCCTGGTGCAGGTCCTGCCCGGGATAGCGGATCTCCATGTATTCCAGCAGAAGGTCCACGATGCCTTGCCCAGCAGCGGGAGGTAGGGGAGGCGTTCCATCACCAGCACGGAATTCCATGCTCAAGGGCAGCAGGGTCATGAGAAATAGAACGCGGGTTATCCGCGCGATCCGGTCCGGTCCAAAGGTCATTGCTGGGTGATGGGTGGTTGTAGTATGGGTCTTTAACGAAAGGAAGTCCGAAAGGATCCGATGCGGTGGTGCCCGGTCATCCTAAAAGAGGCTGATGAATCCGAAGTGGACCTTGCCGCCTCGCAGCAGTATCGGGTTGCCGAATTGTTGGCCCAAGGCGTAGGTAAGACTGAATAGCCCCGCCTTGGTCTCGAAGGTGGTACCCACGCCGAAGCCGGTCGGGGTATCGCTCACCAATGGTGCCTTGGAGTCATCCTCCCACCATCCCTGGTCCACGAACAGGAAGAAGTTGGAAAGCTCCTCGAAAACGAAGCGGTATTCAATGGTGCCCACCGCGTAGGCGGAAGCGAAAATGGATTGTTCGTCCATCCCGCGCAGCGTGCGCAGTCCGCCGATACGGTACAATTCGTTGGTATGCAGATCCTCGTTGATCATCCACCCCCACTGTCCCATGAAGCGCACCGTGCTACGGCGTTTGACCCCCACATGCGCAATGGCGCGACCGACCAGTTCATACTGCACGGTCCGGATATCCGGGGCCTGGTCCGTGACCCCGCCGACCGGATCGAAGACGGCCGTGGAGGTCCGTTTCCTACCCACGCTTCCTTCAAGTTGGAAGGCATGTCCGCGTCTGGGATTCAGCCGCTGGTCAAAGCGTTCGCGTTCGGCGCCGATGCCGTAACTGAGGATGTTCACATCGGCAAGACCGGGCAGGCTAATGGTGTTCGATCCCAACCGGTCGCTGTTCTTGCTGTTCAGGAACAGGCTCATCTTATCCCCGCGCAACAGCAGGTATTCGAGTCCTGCTCGGGCGTTCAATTCAAGGAAGGTCGTGTCCCGTTTGAACAGCCTGAAATTGAGGTCGGCACCGAACGGGGTGTTGAACGCATAAGGCAGATTGAACCGGATGCGCAGGTCCTGGGTCTGGTCCTGCAGGCGGCGCCATTGCAACTCGATCGCCTCGCCGCGTTTCAGGGCGTTGCGCAAGCGCAGGTCGAGGTCGCCGGTAAGGGTGATGGAACCATCCTCGGGGTCCGGTTGCAGGCCCAGGATACCATTGATGGAACTAGCCCGCTTCTCATCCAGGAAAAGGTAGAGCTTGGTCCGCACCGGTGTGAACTGCACATAGGGGCGTTGGCGTTGCGTAACGAAGGGCAGGTCCCGGATGCGGTTCTCCGCACCCCTGATCAGCGATTCGTTGTAGGGGTCGCCGTGCCGTATGCCGATATGGGACTGCAGGTAGCGCATATTCGTCCGAAGGTTCCCTTTCAGGACGACGCTATCGATCCGGATCAGCGGACCACGGTCCAGGACCACCGTGGCGCTCAAGCCGTTCTCTATTTCGCGCAAACTGTCCAGCCGCACGCTGGCGAAGGGATGTCCGTTGTTCTCACTGTACTGGAGCAGGGTCTCGAACAGGCGCCCGACCTTTTTCGGGGTCACCGGCTTACCGGTATGCAGCTTTTCCCGGAACCGGGCCTCACTGGCTATCTCCGGGGCGATCCCTGCCCCGGAAAGGCGTGCCCATCGATAGACCTTGCCCACGGTGACCTGGCAGGAGGATCCATTCTCGATCAGGGTGCAGGTGTCGATGCTCGCTTCCAGATAGCCCAGGGCATGTACATCCGCGAGGAAGCGTGACAATGCAGCCGGGACCTGCTCAGGACCGGCCACATCGATGGGCCTGAGCACCTTGCCGG
>JAHEFL010000482.1 GCA_024640205.1 Flavobacteriales bacterium
CTACTTCCGCGACCTGAAGGACCATCAGTATGAAGGCTCCATCGAGGTGTACTACAAGGACATGGACAACCTCATCGAGTATGCCGAGGGTGCCGAGCCACAGAGCAATGGCAACACCAACTACGATGCGCAGCTCGTTTACGGAACAGGCTACAGCTATGGCGCCGAGTTCTTCCTGAAGAAACGCACCGGTCGCTTCAATGGCTGGATCGGTTACACGTGGAGCAAGACCATGCGTGACTTCGACGACATCAACCAGGGCCGTGAGTTCCCCAGCCGCTGGGACCGACGGAACGACTTGAGCGTGGTGCTGGCTTACGAGCTGAACGACCGCTGGCATTTCGGAACCACCTTCATCTACGCCACCGGGCAGGCGGTTACGCTGCCTGTGAACCGCTACTTCATTGAAGGCCGTGTAGTGAGCGAATTCACCGACCGTAACGGTTTCCGCATGGCCCCGTTCCATCGCTTGGACCTGGCGGCCACCTTGTACAACAAGAACACCCGCGAAAAGCGCGACCCAGACACCGGCGAAATGACCGAGGTGCCGCGCAAATGGCGAAGCAGCTGGACCTTCTCGATCTACAACGTCTACAACCGGGCGAACCCCTACTTCATCTACTTCGATGCGACGGGGAATCCCTCCGCGAACACCTTCCAAGTGGTCGCCAAACAGGTGTCCCTCTTCTCCATTCTTCCTTCCGTCACATGGAACTTCAATTTCTGATGATGCGCCGGATCATACTCCTGATAGCTGCTCTCCCACTCCTTATCAGCTGCGAGAAGGAGATCACCGTGGACCTGCCGGAGACCGAGGACCGCGTGGTGGTGGAAGGCGTCATTGAAACAGGGCAACCTCCCATCATCACCCTGATGTGGAGCCAGGGATACTTCGACCCGACGGACCTTTCCTCGATCGCAGCGACCTTCATCAGCGAGGCCGTTGTTACCGTGTTCGATGGTACCACGGTGCATGTGCTGGACCGCATCTGCAGCGACCAGATACCGGATTCCCTGCTGGAGGAGGCTGCGGCCGCCACCGGCATTGACGCGGACCTGCTGGCCAATGCGAACATCTGCGTATGGACGAAGTTGGACAACAGCCTATTGGGTGAGGATGGCCGCAGTTATGCGTTGAGCATACAGACCAATGGACGGGACCTGAGTGCGGTCACCACCATCCCGCACGCGGTGGGCTTGGATTCGCTCTGGTTCAAGCTGGCCCAGCAGCAGGCGAACGATGACAGCCTGGGATTCATCTGGGCGAACCTCACGGACCCGGACACCATCGGGAACCAGTACCGCTGGTTCGCGCAACGCATCAATGCAGGCGTGGATGGCGAGCCAAAGGACAGCCGCTTCATCCCTCCTTTCTTCTCTGTGTTCGAGGACCGCTATGCCAACGGTCTATCCTTCTCCTTCAACTACAACAGGGGATCGGAGCCATACAGCGATGCGGATGACGACAACAATGAGGAAGCCGGATATTTCAAGCGGAACGATACCGTGGTGGTGAAATTCGTGAGCCTCGACCTCGCCTCCTACCGCTTCTACAATTCCTTCCAGAACAACGTGGCCTCGCAGGGCGATCTCTTCAACAACCCCTCCAATGTGACCAGCAATATCCAGGGCGGGCTGGGGGTGTGGGCCGGCTACGGCGCTTGGAAGGATACCGTGGTCTGCGTGCCCTGAACCATCGCACCCAAGGTTATTGGGCCGTGTTCGCCCATTGGGCGCACATGATGAATGCCAATTCACCACAGATGGACGCGGATACACACGGATAGCGACCGGGGCTAAGTCCGTAGTTCCCATCGGTGTTCATCCATGATACCGTAGTATGTGTACCATCGCACCCAGGGTTATCGGGGCGTGGACGCCCTTCGGGCGCATAGTTTGTATGCTGATCGACCGCAGATTGACGCGTATAAACGCGGATAGCGGGCTTGGTTATGTTCGACGCTCCATCAGTGTTCATCCGTATCATCCGTGGTTCACTCTATGGAGCCCGAAGCGCCGACAGGCGCTGAGGATTAGACCCTACCCCCCTGCTTCGCACCAGGATCCAAGTCAGGTACGGCTACATTTGCGACCTCTTAGCCTACCATGAGCAACACGCCTGAACACGTCAAGTGCCTGATCATCGGATCGGGACCCGCCGGATACTCCGCTGCAATCTACGCCGCACGTGCGGACCTGAAACCCGTGCTCTATGAGGGGCCGCTGCCGGGCGGACAATTAACGCAGACCACCGAGGTGGAGAACTACCCGGGTTACCCGGATGGCCGCACCGGA
>JAHEFL010000483.1 GCA_024640205.1 Flavobacteriales bacterium
TCATTAGGGACCAGTTCCGTCAGTTCCTGCTCACCCTCGCTTTCGTCGCTCTTCCAGTGGCTTATTGCACCGATCTCTCCATCCGGATTGCCCGACAGTGTTGCCTGCATGTTGTGCTCCATCTCCTTCCACGGTCCCCATTCTTCCATGCGCGTCAATGAACTGACCTTAGCGTATACCGTTGATACAGGCGCGTTTATTACGGTCGATCGCTCCACACGGAATTCACTGGGAGCGAATAGTCCAAGGATCACCAGGATCGCCGCGAGGACCAGGAGAATGATCAATATGGTTTTCAGTACCCTCATGAGTTGTGGAATTTCCCGAAAGAAACAACCTTTATCAAAAACTCAGCATTCCAAGGAGCGGGTCGATCGCCGGATATGCCTTGGCACGAAGTTTTCCATGCATCGTTCATATCCACATTTCTTCCCATGAGATCCTTTAGGACCACCTCCCTGTTCCCAATGCTTCTGGCAGTTTGTTCATTCGTTGCGTTGCCTGCATGCAAAAGCACATCTCCGGCAGGAACCAAGGTGAAGCAGCCTTTCACCGGTAACAAATACGAGAGCAACAGCACCTGGTGGAGGGGCACCGGCCAGGGAGTGAGCATCAAACAGAATATTGCCCGCGGCAAGGCTGACAGCGAGGCTCGAAGCCAGCTGGCCAGTCAGGTCGGGACCAATATGCGTGCAGTTACGGACCAGTATCTGGGACAGACGGAAAATGACAGGGCGCGGGATGTAGCGGACAAGTTCCAGAGTCTTGTACGTGAAGTGATGAACACCGAACTGGCCGACCTTCGGAAGATCGGCGAGGAGACCTACCACAATGAAACGACCGGGGATTACACGGTGTACGTGGCCTACGAGATCAAGAAGAACGCCATGCTCAGGTTCATGAAGAAGCAGGCACGGACAGATGCCAAGATCGACAAACTGACCCTGGATACGATCGATGAGATCCTCGACAAGGAGATCGCCAAAGCTGAAGCCGCCCAAGAGGAGTAGCGTAATTCCCGGTCATACTGTCGTTTTGGCGGGTCTTGAGCCCTGGCAATAGCTTTGATTGTACCCTTCCTCAAATGAATCGTCCATGTCGAATGAACCAATGATGGGAGCCTATCTCATAGGCTTGGTAATGATGCTGGTGAGCTGGCTGGTCGGCCGGCAGCTGAAGTCCCGGTTTGAAAAATATTCCCGTACCCCGCTGAGTAACGGGATGAGTGGCCGCGAGGTGGCTGAGCGGATGTTGGCGGATAACGGTATCACCAACGTGAAAGTCATCAGCGTGAACGGTCAATTGACGGACCATTACAACCCCGCCAACCGGACGGTGAACCTGAGTGAGCCGGTGTACCATGCGCGAAACGCAGCAGCTGCAGCTGTTGCGGCCCACGAATGCGGACATGCCGTGCAACATGCCACGGCATATGCCTGGCTGAACATGCGAAGCAAGCTGGTCCCCGTCGTGAGCGTAGCCTCCCGTTTCATGCAATGGATCCTGTTGGCCGGGATCCTGCTGATCAACAGTTTCCCGCAGCTGCTCCTGTTCGGGATCGTTCTATTCGCCATGACCACGTTGTTCAGCATCATCACGCTTCCTGTGGAATATGATGCGAGCAACAGGGCCTTGGCTTGGATGAAGACCAACGGGATCGTGACCACCGGGGAATATGCCATGAGCGCTGATGCGCTGAAGTGGGCGGCCCGCACCTACCTCGTGGCAGCGCTGGCCTCCATAGGTACCCTGGTTTATTATCTGATGGTCTACCTCAACCGACGGTAGCTTCACCGACTTGGGCGACGGGTGGACCGGATGCCTAGTACCCCGAGTATCCCGCGGCCGAATTCCCTGGCCAGGGTCCGCCCGATCTGTCGGACCATGGTGTTCTTGGACATCTTTTCCAAAGTGCCAGGTTCTTCTTTTGTTCGTCGTTCCGGTTCCACTTCCTTTTCGGAGGTCTCCTCTGCCTGTCCTTCCGCGATCCGCTTCTGAAGGAGTTCGAACGCGCTTTCCCGATCGATGACCTCATTGTAATGCTTGGCCATGTCGCTGCGTGCCACCAATCCGTCGATCTCCAGGGAACTCAGTATATCCATACGGGACAAGGGCGCGCGCAGCATGGTGTGGGCCAGGGGGGTGGGCGTTCCTTTCTCACTGAGTGCCGTCACCAAAGCCTCCCCTATTCCAAGCGAAGTGATCAGTTCTTCCGTGTTGTAAAAAGAGGATAGAGGATAGTTCTGGGCCGTGCGTTTTATGGTCGTCCTATCCTTTGCGGTGAA
>JAHEFL010000061.1 GCA_024640205.1 Flavobacteriales bacterium
ATAGTGGTATCCTTGACGGAATCCTGCCCATGAACTCCCCCACGCCAACAGCCGGACCATGCGCCTTCTGACCGTGATCGTCTGCCTCGTGGCATCCGCCATGCTTATTGCGCAGGACACTGACCGGCCCGTTCCTAACGATCTCCAACCCATGCTGCTTTTGGGTGTGGGCCTTGGTTCCTCGACAAATTACCAAGCCGATGCCGTGAGCCTCGAAGGCCGAATCGTCGTGGACCGCTTCGTGCTGGGAATTCACTACGTGGAACTCAACGAGACCGACCCCGGTTCCGGCGTGGACCCGGCCCAGAGCGTGGGAGACCTGAGCCTTCTAAGTGGCATCGCGGGCAATACCGGCTGCGGGTTGCGCTGGTCCATGGTAAGTGGCATCTCCTATGTGGGCGGGCGCAGGCGCAGTGCGGAGGTGGCCTTCCGCGAGGTGGATGCGGACGGCACCACCACGGACCATTTCGTCTCTGACAAGTTCGACACAGTGGGCCTGCCGTTGGAGGCCGTGGTGGACCTCCTCATATGCAAACGCTTTGGCCTTTCCGCCATCGGCTTCGCCAACTTGAACCCCGTGAACTCATACGTGGGCTGGATGATAGGCTTCCGCTGGGGCGGGGGATAGGGACCGTGGACCATGTGCCGGACCCTCTATCGTCACCTTTTCCGCTTCTGGCGGCACGCCCTCGCCCACGTGCCGAAATGGTTGAAGACCGGTGTTCTCCTCGGGGTCCTGCTCACCGCCACGCTTCCCCTGGAGGCGCAACGTACCCTGCGCTCCACCCAGCGAACTTTCGAACCGCGCATCCTGGGGGGGCTGCAACTCATGGGGCAATGGCCGAACCTCGTGGGCAGCGCCGGTAGAGCTTCGGGCTTTCCCTTCCTGGGCCTTGGATTCGATGTGGGGGGATCACTCACCTACCGCGATCGCCTTGGACTGGCAGTTCAGGGAAGCGCATTGGGTCAGGGCTTCATACTCTGCTCCAATGGCGACTGCCTGGACATCTACCACCTGATGAAGCGCCTCGAGGCGAGAGCCTCCTGGACGCTGTACAGCATCGACCTCGATGGCAACTTTCTGCGGGTGGGCCTCGGGTGGGGGCTCAGCGTGCAGAACAGCTACGAGAGTGAAAGCGAGCAAGGCAGATCCGTTTTCCGGTTCAGTGAACCCACGCAGACCCGCCCCTACCTCGTGCCGGAGATCGGCGTGGTGAGCCCCGCTGGCAGGCAGCGCACCGAGTTCGCCCTGCGCTACGTGATGCACCTGGACCGCACAGTGGCCTGGACCATGGTGGCCAACAACCCTGCCGGCAATGCCACCTTCACCGCCACGAACGATCATGTGGCCTTCACCGTCCGATGGTACTTCGGGTTCAAAAAGAAACCCCAGCCCGTTCTACCACAGCTCCGCCTCGACCAAAGTGCACGCACCGTGGAACAACTCGACACGCTGACCACGAAGCGCGATCGCCTGGTCCTTTGGCTCTCGGACAATGCCGAGTACGATGGCGACACACTGAGCGTGCTGCTCAACTCACATCCTGTGCTGGTGGCGCACGAGCTGACCAAAACGCCGCACAAGGTGGTGCTCTACCTGGACCGTCGCGTCAATACCCTCACCGTGCTGGCACACAATGAGGGGCGCGTGCCGCCCAACACCGCCCTATGCACGGTACGCACCGGCCATGGACGAAAGACCCTGATGCTGCGTAGCGGACTGAAGAGCTCGCAGGCCGTGACGATCCTGCGTGAGAGCGGCCTCTGGCCGTGATCACCGCCAGCCGCATGCGTCTTCGTCCCGATCTTTGGGGAGAGAGCAGCGGGGAGGTTGGGCAGGTGAATATCAGCGGTATGAATTCGCGAAGAACGAGCCGGGCCTCAACTGCAAGCCACGGGGAAAAGTGCAGGCGAAAGGCAAGGGAGAGATGGATATGTACTTCGCGGAGAACGCCCGGACCACCCTGTTCGATGCATGCGACCAGCTGACCCTATCACGGATCGCTGAAGCACACAACGAAGTCACTTCACCGATAAGGTGCCGGCGCCGTGATCGCACGGTCCGTTCATATCGAACGGTCACCCAAAGACCGACCTCAAGGCACCTGGTAACCCGAGTATTCCGTGATCATCTTGGACGAACTCGATTGCCCAAGGGCCTGCATGTCCATGTCGGTCGTGCTCCGATCGATCAGGTATTCATTGGTGGCTTCCTGCAAATGGAAGGTGATCTCCATTTCAAGCCTGGAGATCTTGACCACGCTCATGTGCGTCTCCTGGAAATTCTTGAACCGCATCTTCGTCAGCCGCTTCTGCTGTTTATCGATGAACACCAGTCCATCGCAATCGGCAAGGAACCTGAAATGCTTGGGCAGGTCCTGCTTTTCATACCGGAATCCGATCACCAGTTCACGGTCATCATCGCTCACGATCTTCCAATCCTCATCACGCACCTCGGTGGTCATCTGCTCCGGTTCCTTGCCGTCATCGCGATGCATCCTATTGAAGCTGGCGGTCTCTTCCTGTGAGGGCGGGTTGCCGTTCACGCTCTTCAACACCCACTGTGCCTCTCCGGCCTGCGTTGGGTCGAAGGTGGAAACGCGCACCGTGGTCCTCGGCGCGTCACCGCCGGAAGAATTCGTCTCCGTCTCTGTCACCGTGTGCGCATAACGGTTGTCCGTGCCGTTGAAGCTGTGAATAAGGAGGTCGTTCGTGATGCCGTATTCGGTCAATCTGGCCTTGGCTTCATTCGCTTGTCCGTGAACGTGGAATGACAGCGAAAGGAGGGCCGGGAGGAAGAGGTGTCGCATGGGGTTGATCTGGGCCGGAAAGATAACTGGTGTTCGGATCAAGCTGTTCCAATTGGAGGGCATGGGGGAACAGCTGTTGCCGACGCATGCAGGATCATCGTGTTCCGATCCGATCTTCCATCCAGCACGGTGGTACACGGCCGGTCACGGGAGCACCTTACGAAGCGGGCCGGCAGAACCAACGAGGCTGCCTCTGCGCTAGCGAAGAATGACCCGGGTCTCACCTTCACATCGCGCGGCAAAGGTGCTGGGCTGCGGGAATGCTCACCCTTGGGGCTGTAAAGGACGTACACCACGACCAGGACGATGAGCAGCAAGGCCACCAGCACCAGCCGGCGCTTCCGGTACCGAGGGCCGTTGCGGGTGCTCATGGCAATTCGGGTGCCCCGGGTTGCGGATGCGTAGGGGGCTCCGTGGGGACCCTGATGCCCGGTCCGTCGGGATCGGGCACCGGCCGTGAGGGGGGCGGCGTGATGCGCGGTTCGCGGGGCTGCCGGGTGGGTGGTTCAGGTGGGACCAGGGGACCGGGCTTGCCCGGCACCCGCTGCGGTTCCGGTGGTCTGCTCGGTTCCTTCGGCATGCCAGAAGGTACGCATTCGTGATGAACTTCAGCACAGCAACAGGCATCATCCACCCCTGCACGCGAACGCCCCCGGCCTTTCGGTCGGGGGCGTTGCGTCTTTATGAACGCCGTACAGCGCTTTAGTTCGTTTTCACCAGGCGGGTGGTCACGACCTGTTCGCCCATCGTAACGCGCACCAAGTAGGAACCGGGCAGCACGTCCTCCATGCCGAGGTCGATGGTCTGGCGACCCTTCGCGTAATCCGCAGTGGGAACGTAGGACACGCGCTTGCCTAGCATGTCGAAGAGCTCCACGGAAACGGCACCATCACGTCCCAGGTCCAGCCACAGGGCGGTCGAACTCTGGAAGGGGTTCGGCACCACGCGCACACCCAGGTCCTCGGCATAGCCACCCCACTGGGCCAGTTCAAGCTCCAAGCTCCGCGGTTGCGGCTGGCAGGCCGGGTCGATGTTGAGGTGCTCCAGGTAGGAAGGATCGGTGTAGTAGGACTGCAGGGAGAATATCACCTTTTGGGCGTAACAGCGTCCTTCCAGGTTGCTGCCATCATCGAACTTGATCGCGGCGCTCGGTGCCAGGATGGTACCCTGCACATGTGAGCCGTCAAAGTTGACAGGCGTCTGGCCGGGATAGATGTATACGACATCGTTCGGGCTTCCATCCGCGTTGGTGATGATCATTTCCAGCCCGGGGCTGTTGGCCGGTTGCCACTTGTCGATGTTGATGACCACCGGACCGGAAGAGGCATCGAACTCAATGCGTGCGTCATCGCCGTTCACCGCCCAGGTGTCGATATCATAGGTGCCGCTGACCATGCGCAGGGTGGAGTTGGACAGGTGGCGCACCTTCTTGTAGGCGCCCGGGGCCAGGTCCATGGTGGAGCCTACGTCCGCTGTCACCTGCACATCGCTGGTGTTCACCGGAATGCTGGCGGCCGGCACCTCGAACACGGAAACGCATTCGCTGGGATAGCTCATGGCGCCGTTCTGGTCCAGGGCGGTCGATCCGTTGAGGGTGAGCTGGTCGCCCACCTGGATGTAATCCGCGATGACCTCGTACGTGCCGATCAGTTTCAGCTCCTCGCCGGCATGGATGTCGCCGATGATGGTGGCCGTCTCGCCCGTGAAGAGCGAAGGATTCTCGAACATGATGCGACCGCTGCTGCCCACATTACCCTGACAGATGGCGGAGGTTTTCCGGAAGAGCACATCGGTGGTGCCATACACAGTAAAGTCCGCGATGTCGTCTATCACCGAAGCGCCCAGGTCCACGGAAGCGATGATGTCCGCTGCCGTGGCCACGCCGGTGCAGTGGTAAACGTTGCTCTCCACGGCGGTACCGATCGGGCTTACACCGTATGCCTTGGTAGAGGCGGTATAATCCACAGTGCCGAAGCAGCCGTTGGCATCGATCCCGGAGATCTCCGGGGTCACCTCGATGAGGATCTCGATGGTACCGCTCTGGCCCACTTCCAAGGTGTTCAGCGGGGCCAGCAGTTGGATGTCACTCACGCCATCGTAGCCCGCGTTCACTTCCATGTCCTTGCTGTAGAGGCAGAGGACGGAGAAGTTGCTGGCCGTGGCGAAGGTGGAGCCGAGGTCCAACGTGGTGAGCACATCGTGCAGGCGCACATCCCCGCCGTTGGAGATCACGGCCTTGTACACCACCTGGCGCGCACCGCCACCCACGTTCAGGATGTCCTCGATGGAGAGCTGGTCCACATCGATGATGGGCTTCTCCGGGTCGAGCGTGAAATTAGCAAGCTGGAAGGTGGGAAAGCCGGTAAGTTCTATGATATTGTCCATCATCACCATGGGGGATTCTGGAACGACCGGCGTTTCACCGACGGTCTGTTCGATGCTCCACTCAAGCGGAGGATCGATGAGTTCCTCACCCAGCACGATCTCGAACATCTGAAGATCCACTGCGGTTGAATAGTTGTTCTGAATGAGGGTGGTGAAATCGCCGTCCAAGGAATACACATTTGATACCACTGTTGGATCGGACAGTGCATCCGGATACTCACAGATGACCGATTGTCCGGCAAGTAGCTCCACCACTTGGGAATTCCCGGTGGAAACAACACCGAGGACGGGATCCGAAACCGACCATGCCATCGGAACGCCGAGATCCAATGCAAGGTGGACCTTCGGTCGGAAATCATAAACGTGTACCTGGTCCACATTGAACGTCGGGGCCACATCACCGAGATCGATCTTGAATATCCCACCGCCCAGGCTCCATTCGGTCGTGAACTCGGGACCCGCGTATTCCATCAGCGAGATCAGATCGACGCGGAGTTTCGCGATATCCTCCATAGTACGGAAGCTGCGCAGCCAGCGACCTTCATCCAACGCGACGTTCACCATGCTGTCCGCCACGATCCTGCGGAATTCCCCGTTGATCTCAGGTAAGGTCGTATATGGAAGACTAGGCAGATCCGGTTCTGACACCTCCACCAGGTTATCCGAGAAAACGGCCATCGCGAGATCGTCGTAGGGAGAGTCCGGCGACTCGTTCAAAGCATTCAATATGGCTTGGGCGCCTTGAAGGAGGGTGCTGGCCGCGCTGGGGTCTGTGCAACCTAGAAGGCTGTTCATGTTCGCATTCGGCGCGAAGGCATCCTCACAGAAATTCAGCAGCGGAGGCAACGTGGGGATCTCAATGGCGATCGATGGTCCGAGCTGGATGCTCTCGCTGAATGACAAGAGGTCATCCTCATCATCACCATCATCCGCATCGCACACGCCGAAGAAATCGAGAACTCCATTGCACAGATCGACCGTAATACCGGCCTCTGCTTGGAAACTAAGGTTCTCCAGAATAGGCCCTATCTCCACTTCAGCGAACGGTGGCTTTACCTGAAGCATGTCCTCATTCGACCCGATCGTACAGTTTGTAGTGATCGTGAACATATGCCCGCATCCGAAGGTGTTTGGTTCCGGATAGACGATCTCCACCTGGACCGGATAATCGACCGTGATGTCAGCGTTCCCGAATTCGGTCGTCTTGAAGTATCCACCGTAATCGATCCTCGCACCCAATCCGAAATACGGATTGAAAGTGACGACACCCGCAGACGTGACACCGGTCGCCACATCGATCACCCATTCGGGAACATCGATACCAGCTTCTTCCAAGAGGCCTGTAATGACCGTGTTCTGGAGTTGGGCCGTATTGAACGGGATCTGAGGTTGCCCCAACGTATTGTACGTGAACGTCCGCTCAATGCGGGAGTCATCACCGATCAACGGCGTGGGGTCCAGTACCGTATCGCTGAACGTCTTCTGAAAGGTCATCGTGTGAACGATCCCATCCGTATCACCAGCCACCTGGGCCTGTGCACCGGGGGAGGCGAAAAGCAACAAGGCAAGCAGGCCGCTCCAGCGAAGCGGCCACAAGCCATTATCCCGCGCAGGCGGGGTCCATTGGGTCATCATCGGGTCCATGTTACAGGGGTTAAGGGTTTCAGGGTCAGGGGTCGAACACCCTACGAACACGTGCCGGTGAGCAACGGAACCCGATCGAGGGGAAGCGGCAAGGTGGGGGATCGATCCGTGCAGGTCAATCATTGAGATCAATGAACCTGATCCCGGACGTGCGATCGGCCATCTCTTGCAACGATAGAATGCCGGTCCGCGAAAAGGCAAGGCATGGAATGCACTTCAGGTATTTATACGGGTGCGGAACAGGTGGAACTACGCGGGCACGCTGTCCTGCTTTGCGCCCTTATCCGACGATGTTGCACCGGGGTGAACAGGCGGTACCACCCCCCCCGAACGCAAGAACCCCGGCCACTGGCCGGGGTTCCTGTTCCAAGTGATCTTCGCCTCAGTCGATCTTCACCTTCCTGCCGTTCTTCTTCGGCATCTCCTTCCTCTTGTGGATGGTGAGCTTCAGGACACCGTCGGCGAACTTCGCCTTCAGGCTGTCCGCATCGGCGTTCTCCGGCAGGGCGAAGGAGCGGCGGAAGGAACTGTAGCTGAACTCCTTGCGGGAGTAGCCCTCCTTCTCCTCATCGCTCTCCTGCTCGCGCTCACTGGAGATGGTGAGCATGCCGTCCTCCACATGCACCTGGAGGTCATCCTTCTTATAGCCGGGAGCGGCGAGCTCCACTTCGAAATGGTCGTTCTGCTCCTTGATGTTCACCGCCGGGATGGTCATCTCCTCCCGGTCGCGCCAAAAGGGGGTGTTGAACATGCGGGCCGGGGAAAGGAAGTTGTCGTCGGCAAAGAAGTTGCCGGGGAAGCCGCCGGTATCGTCATCCAAGAAGCGGGAAACCAAGGGGCGACGTTTGATCAATGTGGTCATGATAGTAGGGGTATTGGTTACAACCTAAAGGTCTCCTCCCAGCACAGCGTTGTCCATGATCGGGGTCAGGAAGCGGACGGTAGTTTTCAACAGG
>JAHEFL010000484.1 GCA_024640205.1 Flavobacteriales bacterium
ATGGCCCTGTTGCAGGACGGCATTGAAGGGGTGCATCCCATCGTGGCCGATGTGCGTGATCCTGGACGCATGGCCGCTGTCTTCAAAGCCCATCGGCCGGAGGTGGTGTTTCATGCCGCTGCGTACAAGCATGTCCCGCTGATGGAAGCGCAACCGGCCGAAGCCGTGGCCACGAACATCGGCGGTACGAACACGGTGGCTGAGCTGGCTACCGTGAACGGAGTGGAAAAATTCATCCTCATCAGCACGGACAAGGCGGTGAACCCGACGAGCGTGATGGGTGCCTCCAAGCGGGCTGCGGAAATGCTCGTGAACACGCTGCCTGCTGGTCATGGCACGCAATTCATCACCACCCGTTTCGGGAACGTGCTCGGATCAAGCGGTTCGGTGGTGCCGCTCTTCCGTCGCCAGATCGAAGTGGGTGGCCCTGTCACCGTGACCCATCCGGAGGTCACTCGCTTCTTCATGACCATCCCTGAAGCTTGCCGCCTGGTGCTGGAAGCCGCGGCGATGGGTCGTGGCGGAGAGATCTATGTGTTCGACATGGGCCAGCCGGTCCGTATCGCGGATATGGCGGAGAAGATGATCCGACTGAGCGGCCTGGAACCCGGGAAGGACATCGAGATCACCTATACCGGCCTCAGGCCAGGCGAAAAGCTGTACGAGGAATTGCTGGCGACCGCGGAGAACACCCTGCCCACGCATCATCCGAGGATCCTCATCGGGAAGGTGCGGGATGCGGACCCCGCTGTGGTGCGGAAGGCGGTGGAGGAGCTTCTCGACACGGCCCGTCCAGGGAACGAAGCCAGCCTCGTCGCCCAATTGAAGGAGCTGATCCCGGAGTACCAGAACGCCAATGGCCCCGTGCGTAATTTCAGCACCCCGGAAGGATCCATGGACCGGTGATCCACCGCAGGACAAGGAACGCATGACGAAGGATAAGAACCTTGAGATCGCACGGCTCCAGAAGGAGATCGGCGACTACATCGGGATGGGACAGGACAGCCTGGTCTTCAATTTCGATACGGACAAGAAGAGCAAGCAGACCACGCTGCACCTGATCACCTTGAACCAGCGCCACAACCAGAGCTTCCTGTTCCAACATCTGGAGGGCAGCGACAAGCTGGATGCCTTGCGGAACATGTTGGACTACGTGCGGAACTACAAGGAACGCACCAGCAGCTTCACCATCCAGTGGAGCGCACGGGGCGACCATGGCCTGCAGACCTCGTACTTCCGTGCGAAGAACGTCCTGGAAGCCCTGGACAAGTTGTTCTACGATCGGGACCCGAACAGCATCACGGTGTTCAGCGTGTTGCTCAACCCGATCACTTAAGGACGGCGACAAGGCCGAGCGGAGCACAAGGCCCATCTTTGCAGGCGCCCGGGCTTCCGCGCTGAAGCAGGGCATCGACGCATGACGACACATTTGGTAACAGGCGGCTGCGGGTTCGTGGGCCGCAACATGGTACAGCGGTTGCACCGCTCCACGAACGATGCGATCCTGGTGGTGGATGACCTGAGCGTAGGCACGCATCCCGATACGTGGATGCCGTGGAAGAAGGAAGGAAGCGATCGCGGCATCACCACATACGGCGACGGTCGGGTCCACTTTCTGCAAGCCGACCTGCGTGACGTATTGCGCGAACTGAACCGCGACCCCGGATACTTCCGAAAGCAGCACGGACTCAACATCGACCGTTTCGGGGACATCTTCCACTTCGCAGCCATCGTGGGCGGACGCAGCAAGATCGATGGCGACCCCATGCTCGTGGCACAGGACCTGAGCATTGACGCCGAAATGTTCCTCTACGTGTGCCGCAACAAGCCTAGCCGCTTCCTGTACCCAAGCAGCAGCGCAGCCTATCCCATCGACCTACAGACGGAGAGCAACACCTTGCAGTTGAAGGAGAGCGATATCGACTTCAAGAAGATGGGCGAGCCGGACATGACCTACGGCTGGAGCAAGCTCACAGGCGAGTTCCTGGCGAAGATCGCAGCGAGCCATTACGGCGTTCACGTCACCTGCATCAGACCCTTCAGCGGTTACGGTGAGGACCAGGACCTCTCCTACCCGGTTCCGGCCATCGCCGCCCGGGCTGCCCGCAAGGAGAATCCCTTTGAGGTATGGGGCACCGGCAAGCAGGGACGGGATTTCGTCCATATCGATGATGTGCTCGACCTCACGCTTCTCGCCATGGACAAGATCAGCGACGGAACCGCGATCAACATCGGTATGGGCAGACTCACCAGTTTCCTGGAACTGATCGAGGTCTTCAC
>JAHEFL010000062.1 GCA_024640205.1 Flavobacteriales bacterium
TCCCATGTTCCGCGGGCCCTTGGTGGTGCTGCTGCTCCGACTGGGGTTGGTGGCCGTTGCGTACACACTGCTACGAGCCGCGTTCGTGTTGCACAATGGCACTTTTTTCCCCAAGGTGCCTTGGATCTCCTACTACGGCGGCATCCGTTTCGACCTGTTCGCCATCGTATGGCTCAACCTGCCTTGGGTACTGCTCGTGCTGGTGGACCCCAATCCGGGTCGCGTGATGGGACGCGTACAATTCTGGATCTTCCTCGTCGTGAACGCGATCGGGTTCTTCTTCAACACGGTGGATGTCGGGTACTACGCGTTCAGCCTGAAGCGAAGCACCGCGGACCTGCTCTCCATTATCGGATCAGGCGGGGATGTGTTCAATCTCGGTCCGGCGTTCCTGCGTGATTACTGGTATCTTCTCCTCGCGTTCCTCGCTTGCATCGGTCTGCTGGTCATTGGCTACGAGCCCATTGGAAGGCTGCACCGGGAAAGCCGGGCCTCTACTCTCCGACGTGGGTTTTGGCGCGTGATGGCGATCTCGCTGTTGACTTTGGCGGCTCGTGGAGGCACCCAACTCATTCCATTACAGCCACTGGATGCTGCGGGATACGGCGGACCGTCCTACCTGCCTGTGGTGCTGAATACTCCGTATACTATGCTCATGAGCATGGGCAAACCCATGTTGGTGAGGCGTGAATACATGACGCGGCAGGAGGCGGATGAACGATGGCCGGTGCTGCATTCGCCGATGGCGATCAAAGATCCACCAGTGGACAGCGTGTGGGGCGCCCCACCGAACGTGGTGGTGATCATCCTCGAGAGTTTCTCCTCCGTGTACAGTGGGGTGCTAAGCGGTGGGGATGGCTACATGCCATTCCTGGATGAATTGATGAACGAGGGGCTCACCTTCACCACAGCCTATGCCAACGGCCGGCGAAGCATCGATGGCATACCGGCGATACTGGCAAGCATTCCGGAGCTGATGGATGAGGCTTTCATCACCTCTCCCCATGCTGGTCGTCCATTTACATCGATGGCCAATATCCTTGCCGCCGAAGGGTACGGGACCAGCTTCTATCACGGTGGACGGAACGGTACCATGGGCTTCGAAGGCTTTACACGGTCCGCCGGTTTCCAGCGCTATGTAGGCATGGACCAGTATCCCAATGGCGAGGCGGACCACGATGGCCATTGGGGGATCCGGGATCTGCCGTTCCTGCAGTTCTGGGCCCGCGAGCTGGCCCGGGAACAGGAACCGTTCTTCAGTACGGTCTTTACCCTCAGCTCACACCACCCGTATGAGCTTGCGCCAGAGGATGCGTCCCGTTTCGCTGGTGGAAGCCAACCCATCCATCCCACGCTACGATACACCGACGAGGCGCTACGCGAGTTCTTCGCCACCGCACGGACCATGTCCTGGTTCGGGAACACCTTGTTCGTGATCACGGCCGACCACACGGCGGATATCGAACGCAGCGGACAGCACAGCGCAATGGCGATCGACTACTGGATCCCATTGGTATTCGTGGCCCCGGGAAAAGTGGAACCCCGGATGGACGATCGGGTGGTACAGCACATCGATATCCTCCCCACCACCCTGGACCTCATCGGGCATGACAGGAACTTCTTCAGTTTCGGGCACAGCGCGTTGCGTCCTTCCAGGACCGAATGTGCGGTGTGGGCGAACAACGGCCTCTTCAACATCACCACGAAGAACAACCAGTTGCAATTCGATGGCGAGCGCGTGGTCGCTTTCAAGACCTTGAACGAGGCCGATCAGTCGGGGGAGAACAGGCATGCAGAGGAGAAGGAAATGGAACTCCTGCTCAAAGCGGCCATGCAGCAATACAGCGTTCACCTGCTGGACGGAACGCTCAACGCCAAGCCATCCCCACGGTGAAAGCAACGCTCATCTATAACCCGCGCTCCGGAAAAAAACGGGCACCGCTCATCCTTGAGGTGGCTCCGCGCATCGCGGCGGAACTGGATGTGGAACTGGACATCCAGGCGATCGAAGGCCCCGGGCACGGGACCCTTCTTGCCGAACAAGCAGTGGCGCAGGGTGCACAACGGATCATCAGTGTGGGTGGTGATGGTACGAACAACGCCATCGCGCAGGGCATGATGGGGTCCGATGTGGCATTGGGCGTCGTGGCCATGGGCAGTGGCAACGGTTATGCGCGCTCCCTGCGCCTGCCCTTGGACCCTTCCGACGCATTGAGGCATGCCCTTCTTGGCGCAGCTAGAAGAATGGATGTAGGCTATCTCAACGACCACCTGTTCCTTGGAACGGCAGGGATCGGTTTCGATGCACGTGTAGCGGACCGCTTCGACCGCACTGCCCGGCGCGGGATGTTCAGCTACGCCCGGATCATCGTACAGGAGATCTTCGGGGCGCCACCCATGGCAGTGGAGGTGACCGCCCAGGGTGGGACTTCTAACGAGAAGGTGTTGATGCTCGTATTCTGCAACACACGGGAATTCGGGAACGGGGCGGACATCAGCCCATCCTCGCTACCCGATGATGGGATGGCGGAACTGCGTGTGGTCCGCAAGCCTCCGTTCATACACCTGATCAAGGCCTTCTACGATATCTACACCCATCGCGCCGATGGGAATCCCTACGTACGCACCATTCGCGCGGTGAATGCCAGCGTGAAGCAGGAAGGGACCCTCGCGCATGTGGATGGCGAGGCGATCGAGATCGGGCACCACATCACGTTCAGGTTGGCACAAGGCGCCCTGAACGTGGTCGCCTGACCGACGTGCCGCTCATATAAGTGGTCCAACGGCAAGCTGTTAACTTCGGCGCTCGCATCATTTCACCTGGTAATTGATAGCCATGCAGATCAAGAAGAACTCCGTAGTATCCTTTCACTATACCCTCAACGACCCCGACGGCAAGAAGCTGGACTCCAGCGCTGGTCGTGAAGCCTTCGCATACATCCACGGCGGCGGCATGATCGTACCGGGATTGGAAGCGGAGCTGGAGGGTAAAAAAGCGGGTGATTCGTTGCAGGTGGTGGTACCGGCCGATAAAGGCTATGGTGAGATCGACCCGAAGTTGATCCACAAGGTGCCACAGGATCGCTTCGGTGAGCAGAAGGTGGAGACCGGCATGCAGTTCCAGGCCGGCGAGAACGGCGATATGGGCGTCTTCACTGTTATTGGTGTGGAGGACGACCTCGTGATCCTGAACGGGAACCACCCTTTGGCCGGCGTTACGCTTCACTTCAATGTGGACATCACGGATGTGCGTGATGCTTCCGAAGAGGAACTGGAGCACGGTCACGTGCACGGACCGGGCGGTCATCACCATTAGGTAGCACCTATCCACAACCCTGCGTCCAACTGCTCTAGGACCGGGACCGAACCTGTACGAAGGGCGCCCTACTTTCGCCCGGATCCATGCTGTTCAATTCCTTCGGGTTCCTGGTCTTTCTACCAGTGGTCTTCCTGGCCTATTGGTATCTCTTCAACAGGGACATTCGGCTTCGGAACCTTTTCCTGCTGGCTGCCAGTTATGCCTTCTATGGCTGGTGGGATTGGCGGTTCCTGGGTTTGATCATCGTCAGTTCGGCGACCGATTTCCTGATCGGCTTGAAGCTCGATACGGCCATGGGGGCCGGGAAAAGAAAACGGTGGTTGGCGCTTAGCATTGCCTTGAACCTGGGGTTGCTGGGGTGCTTCAAGTACTTCAATTTCTTCCTGGACGGGTTCTCCGATCTGCTGTCCTCGCTGGGCATGCACGCCGATGTGCCCACGCTCCAGATCATGCTGCCGGTCGGCATCAGCTTCTACACCTTCCAGACGCTGAGTTATTCGATCGATATTTATCGGGAGCAGGTGAAGCCGACACGGGATCCGGTGGCCTTCTTCGCCTTCGTCGCTTTCTTCCCCCAGTTGGTGGCCGGTCCCATCGAACGGGCGCGATCCCTGTTGCCGCAATTCCAGGTCTTGCATCGCTTCGACCCCGTCGCCGCGAAGGACGGGCTGCGCCAGATGCTGTGGGGCTTCTTCAAGAAATTGGTGATCGCGGACAACTGCGCCCCCTTGGTGGATGCCATCTTCGAGAGTGACCCCGCAACGACGCCCGGCATCACGCTTTTCTTCGGGGCCTTCTTTTTCGCCTTCCAGATCTACGGGGACTTCTCCGGCTATTCCGATATCGCGATCGGTACCGCCCGGCTTTTCGGGATACGCCTGAGCCAGAATTTCGCCTACCCCTATTTCGCGCGCAACGTCAGTGAATTCTGGCGCCGATGGCATATCTCACTGAGCACCTGGTTCAGGGATTACGTGTACCTGCCGCTGGGGGGCTGGCGTGGCAAGGCAGGGCGAGCACGGAACATCCTCGTCACGTTCGCCGTGAGCGGGCTTTGGCACGGCGCCAACTGGACCTTTATCAATTGGGGTATGGTGCATGGCCTTTACCACCTTCCGAAAGTCTATTCCGATGCAAGCGTGAAGAAGACGAAGCCCACGCTGAGGGACCTGCCCAGCATGTCGGTCACCTTCCTGCTCATCACATTGGCATGGGTCCTTTTCCGTGCATCCTCGCTCACGGAGGCGATGGATCACCTCACCCACATCGCCAGCAATTTCCTGCTTCATCCTGGCTCCCTCCTGCTGCACATAATGCGACCGGAGATGATGCTCATCGTTGCCATGCTGCTTGTGGAATGGAGATCTCGCACCGACCCACATGGACTTAGCCGGATGCCTATGAGCCTGGGCTTACGGTGGGGCATTTACCTCCTTGTCACGCTCACCATCCTGCTGAACATGGACCTCAGCACACGCCATGAATTCATCTACTTCCGCTTCTGATCCGACCGGCTCCGGAGTCGGCCGGTTCACGCTGCGCGCCGTTGTGTTCGGCATGCTGGCCATGGTGGTGGTGGCGCTGGCTTCCTTCAGCGGCATACCAGCCACGCGGGTGGATTACATGGCTGGTATGAATGCGAAGCATGAGCGATTGAAGAGTCTTCCGTCCCCGAAGGTCATCATCATCGGCGGTAGCAATGCCACCTTCGGAATGGACAGCGAAACGATCGAACGGGCACTGTGCAGACCCGTGGTGAACATGGCCATCCATGGCGGTTTGAATTTCGATTTCATGGTGAATGAGATAAAGGATGAATTAGGGCCCGGGGATCTGGTCCTGATCTCCCTGGAGCTCTCCCTCTATACCGATAGGAGTACCCTCAATGTAGTGCACGACCAGGCGATCGACCGGTACCCCCCCTCCATCAAATTCATAAGCGCGTGGCACTGGCCGAAGGCCATCCTGGAGATAGCCATCATGCGCTACCAGGCCACCTGGCGGAACTGGACCGGCCGAACCTGGCCCGTGGAGGAAAATGTATACCGTGCAGATGGCTTTACGGAACGGGGTGATCTGATCAGTCACCTTGGAATGCCCCTCGATAGCACCAAACTACCGTTCATGGAAGCTGGCTTTGAGGGCGAAGTGAGCAAGGACTATGTGCGGGCTGCACGTGACCTGGAAGCCCATGCACTAGAAGCAGGAGCCCGGGTAATATACTGCTGGCCTGCGGTGGCAAAGGGCGCCTATCCCGGGAAGGAAGCACCCTTGATCATCAGGTCGGAACTGACGGAACTAGGTCAGCGCATCATCGGCAAAGCGGAGGACTACATCTTCCCGGACAGCAGCTTCCTGGATACGCCTTACCACCTGCGCGCACCTGGTAAAAAGCTCAGGACGGGACTGCTTCTTCGGGACCTTTGCGAGGAGGCTCCGGAGCAATGCTGCGCCGGAATGGAAGGATGATCACTTCCGCTCTTCAACGAGCACGAAGATGTCCTCGTTGTCGCGCTTCATGAGGTAGCGCTCGCGGGCGAATTTCTCCAGCAGGTCCTTGTCGCTGGTAAGCTCATGCAACTGCTCGCGCGTCCGCTCGATCTCGCTGGCGTACCATTCCTTGCGTTCCTCCATCCGCATCAATTCGCGCTTGTTCTTCCAAGTGGTCCAGATGTCGTTCCCATCGAAGAAGGTGATCCACCCCACCAGCACAAGGAACGCCATACTGTAGCGGTTCCGAAGTGGTCGCGGGAGACGATGGAACAGGTTTTTCACGGTGCCGAAATTACCCTTCACCCAGGGTGAACGCCGGTATGGACGGGCTGCGTATTCCACGATCCACTGTTCGAGGGAAGGGCCCGGCGGATCGGGTAGCTGTGGACCACACCTTGATCGTTCATCCCTCCACTCCCCTGCTTCCCAGTTCAATGACCTCCAGATCCTGCGGGCGGCCGTCCTTCAGCGTGAAGCGCAGGGCCGTACGCGTGCGGTGCCAGCCATGGCGGCCAGTGGAACCGGGGTTCATGTACAAGCACTTCAGCGCCGGGTCGAACTGCACCAGGCAGATGTGCGAATGCCCACAGATGAAGAGGTCGGGCGGGTTCTGCCGCAGCTCGTGGATCAAGCTCCGGTCGTACTTCGGCGGGCGACCACCAATATGGGTCATCCACACACGAACGCCGCCCAGCACGAATCGCTGGTGTTCCGGGTAGGTCGCTCGTAGCTCCGTCCCATCGATGTTGCCCCACACGGCCCGCACGGGTTTCCAGCGTGCCAGCTCATCGGTCACGGACGCGTCACCGATATCACCCGCATGCCAGATCTCATCGCATTCGGCGAAATGCTCTTGAAGCCGGGGATCCAGCCAGCCATGGGTGTCGCTCAGCAGGCCGATGCGCATGGGGCGAAGATGAGAAAGGCTATCGGACCATGAGCGCTCCGATACCTTTGCGCCCCTCATGCCCCGCTACTTCCTCGAACTCGCATACAACGGCACCGCCTACAAGGGTTGGCAATGGCAGCCCAAGGCGCCGAGCGTACAGGCGGAATTGGAGCGTTCATTGCGGTTCCTCCTACGCTTGGAAAAGGTGAATGCCATAGGCTGTGGGCGCACGGATACTGGGGTCCATGCGTCGCGGTATTACGTACACTTCGATGTGCCGGATGAGCGTGAAATGGATGAACGCACCGTGCAACGCCTGAACAGCATCCTACCCCCCGACATTGCCATCCATCAATTGATCCCCGTAGCGGATGATGCCCATGCCCGCTTCAGTGCCACCGAACGGGGCTATGCCTACCGCATCCATCGGGCGAAGGATCCTTTTCTCATGGACCGATCGCATCCGCTCAAGCCGGAACTGAACGTTCACGCCATGAACGAAGCCTGCCGCGTGCTGATCGGCAAGCAGGACTTCAGCAGTTTCTGCAAAGCAGGGAGCGATGTGAAGACCACGATCTGTGACGTGCGCGAAGCCCATTGGACGCAGATCCCGAACGGGTACCTGTTCCGTATCAAAGCCGATCGCTTCCTCAGGAACATGGTACGTGCGATCGTCGGGACGAGCGTCCGCATTGGAAAGGGCCTCCAACCGGTGGAGCACATGGCCACGGTGTTACAAGCCCACGACCGCCATGCGGCCGGGCGTGCCGCCGCAGCCTGTGGTCTGTACCTGGAACATGTGGTCTACCCATTCATACCGGTGCCGGAAAAGGCCTGGAACACCGCATTTACCACGTGAGCACTACCAGCGCGACCATAGCGAGCGGAACCGAAAAGACCACCGCCAACAAGGAGGCGGCGAAACCGTCCGCTGCCGGAAAGGCCTTCGATATGCACCTGTTCGCGCGGGTTTTCGCCCTCACGAAGCCCTACCGACAGGTTTTCTGGGTCACGCTGTTCCTCACCATCCTGCTCAGTCTGATCGGGGTTGTACGCCCGCTGGTGATGGGCTGGATCGTGG
>JAHEFL010000485.1 GCA_024640205.1 Flavobacteriales bacterium
CGCCAATCCTCCGAAAGTTCATCCGGCGTTGCTCGAGGTGGGCGACGGTTGGCAACCCGTGTTCCTGGTGGACCGGATGACGGATGGGCGATGCGTCGTTTACATCCCCGATGTGCCCCTGGCCAGCAGCGGAGGTGTTCTGATCGTGGAGGAAAGCAAAGTCACCGTGCTCGAAGGCTCGGTGCTTCCGTTGGACACGGCATTGCGCCGCTATGGACAGGGCCTAGGTGAACTGGTCGGCAGCCGTGCCACTGAATAGAGCATCCGCCTGGGCCAAGGGTCATTCACCTTCCTCGACCTGCACCACTTCGTACACGTCCTTGCCGTCCTTTTCGATCGGCTGGTAGTACGTCTCACCGTACTTCACATAGGTCACATCACCGATCTTCACTTCTTCGCCCCCTTCCGGAAGGTCCTCCACGATGGTACCGGCCGCTGGGGCCACCACGGTATAGCCCTCATCGGACCGCTCATAGTACGTGCCTCCGTAGTAGTAGTTATTGGTCGTCTCGTTCACCACGACCGTCTGTGTATTTTCCGGTAGCGTTTGGATGGTGGCCCCTACCGGTGCGGCCACGACCGTATAGCCGCCGTCGCTGGGCACATAATAGACCCCATTGTCGTAATGGTACTGCTGGTTGTTCACGCTGACGATGATCGCCGTGGCGGCCAAGGAGGCCACGAAGAAGCCCCATGGATGCCAGACCGGGCCCCAGTAAAAGGGTTGATATGGATGATAATGGTAAGGGTGGTAACAGTAGTAGCTGTGCCCTCCATAGCGGTAGGGTGGCCTGTGGTAGGAATTGACGTTGTTCCGCCGTACCACCGTATTGCGGCTGTTGTCCACATTGATGTTGACGTTCGTGTTGCCACTACCAATGTTCACCTTATCACCCCCCTTGATGTTCGTGCGGTCGCCATCCGTCCGCGAATTCCCTTTTCCGTTTCGGTCGCCGGACGTCCCACTGCCGGCCCGATCGCCGGCCTTCGCTTTGGCATCCTGACCAGAGGGCCTGGATGGCGTGGATGACCCGGACGAAGGGCGGGCGGTGGTGGACTTGCTGCCGCCATTGACCGTAGGACGTGTGTTGCTCGGCGCAGCGGGTGTGCTCGGGCGTGCCCGGTTCGGGGCAGGCTGCGTGGAAGGGCGCGCTGCCGGCCTTTGGGCCGTACCTCCGGACGGTCGTGCACCAGCTCCGGCAGGCCGGGCACCGCCGCCCCGCGATCCTCCACCGTGGCTCATGCGTTGGGCTTCCGTATCAAGCGGAAAGGCGACCAGGGCAAGGACCGCGGTCGCAAGGAGAAGAACTTGTTTCAACTGCTTCATTCAAGGAAAGTGATATTGCCCGGATGCACTGGACGACTAGTCTTCGAAACGCGGTTTGATATGGACCTGTGAAGCACCTGGGGGCGGCATGAATTGGTATATCGCGTTCGGTATGTCCGGATTCAGGGACCACCCGGAGAACGTACCCGTGTACTGCGCTCCTTGATCCAGATGGTCAATGACGATCAGCCGGACCGGTAGGAAAGTGGCATCGTTGGCGATCCATAGCTGCACACTCTGTTCCTCGCCGTGCGCAACGACCCTGAAGCATTCCTTGCCATCGAGCGCAGCCGTTCCCAGAAAATATATCCGGTTGCTCTGAGCGATGAGGTCATCGACGAATTCCGGATAGAAGAGATCCGAACCAGGGAGATCCACCCCGTAGCGATGGTGTATCTCATCGATGGTCTCCATGATCGTTCCAGGAGCCTCCATGAATCCAAAATTGTTCTCGGTGAAGGAGTAGTAGACCACTTGGTCTCCATCGTACCAATAGCCGGTATGTCCTTTTTCACCGGTGGTGTTCACGTGCATTCTGTCGGGCCCGGTGAGGTACACCTCATGCTTCTGCAATACCGTGATACGACCATGGTCCGGGTCATCCACGCGTTGTGAGCTATGCAAGGTGTAACTGCACGCATGCAGACCACCGATCACTTCGCTCATGCGGTCCAGGACCAGTATCGCGGCAGTATCCAATTCCTGGGACTGGACCTGCATGGTCCCCAGCAGGAGGGTAAGGAATATGGAAAAGGTCGTTCGGTTCAGCATGCTGACAAGTTGTCGAATATTGAAAAATGCACTGGTCCGTCCTAGTGATCCAGCCAAACTAGTAATTGGGATCGCCAATGCGGAAGTCCACAGGAAGCACCCCGAACCTCTATTTTGGAGAGGAGACCACGAACCCATCCTTTTTCATTTGAAAGTAGACCGCCTCCATGATACCATCGAC
>JAHEFL010000486.1 GCA_024640205.1 Flavobacteriales bacterium
ACCTTCCGATACCAAGCTTGGTACGGAACCCATGATCCAGCTGAACGATCAGTTCGCGAAGCTGGAGGAGATCGATGTGTGGGTGGGGCAGGGCAATGAGCGCCGCGATGAGGTGCTGCAGCCGAAGATCACCCGTTCACTGAAGGTGGACAAGGCCACGCACATGAAGATCGTGACCGATGTGAAGCAGGAGTTGCGCAAGAGCAACGCGCTGAAGATCAACTACAGCACCTCCCGGGGGCGCGAGTAGGATGATGACCAAGCATTGAATGAACGGCCACCGCGAGGTGGCCGTTCATGTTCCTACCCCGTCCAAGCGCGGCCTTTACCGACTTTATACCTTTGCGGCCCCTGAAATGGTGCGCATCGGCCCCATAGAACTTCCGGAGTTCCCGCTGCTCCTCGCCCCCATGGAGGACGTAAGCGATCCGCCCTTCCGTGCGCTATGCAAAAAGCACGGCGCGGACCTGATGTACACCGAGTTCATCAGCAGCGAGGGCCTGATCCGCAAGGCGGCCAAAGGGATGAAGAAGCTGGACATCTTCGAGAACGAACGGCCGGTGGGCATCCAGCTCTTTGGTGGCTCGGAGGATGCCATGGAGGAAGCGGCCCGGATCGCGGAGGCCGTGCGCCCCGATCTGATCGACATCAATTACGGCTGCCCGGTGCACAAGGTGGTGAACAAGGGCGCCGGGGCCTGCCTGCTGCAGGACGTGGACAAGATGGTACGGCTCACCGATGCTGTGGTGAAAGCGGTGAAGGTGCCGGTGACCGTTAAGACGCGCCTGGGTTGGAACGAGGCCACGAAGAACATCATGGAAGTGGCCGAGCGCTTGCAGGATGTGGGCATCCAGGCATTGAGCATCCATGGCCGCACACGCGCGCAGCTTTACAAGGGTCCAGCGGATTGGACCTTGATCGGTGAAGTGAAGAACAACCCGCGCATCCACATCCCCATTTTCGGCAATGGCGATATCGACAGCCCGGAAAAGGCCGTGGAATACCGGGAGCGCTACGGCGTGGATGGCATCATGATCGGCAGGGGCAGCATCGGTCATCCCTTCATCTTCAACGAGATCAAGCATTTCATGGCCACGGGCGAGCACCTGCCGCCACCGACGATCACTGACCGGGTGGAGGCGGCTCGTGAGCACCTGCGCCGTTCGCTGGACTGGAAAGGACCCTGGGAGGGCGTAGTGGAAATGCGTCGGCACTACGGCAACTACCTGAAGGGGCTGCCGAACGTGAAGGAGGTGCGTCTGCGGCTCTGCACCGAGCGCGACCCGCGGATCCTGGAGGAGATCCTGGACGAGGTGGTGAGCACCTACGACCTGGGAGCCGTGGCGTAGAGGAACCGCCGGCTAAGGCTGCGCAAGGGCACAGCAGTGGCCAGCAGACCGATCGCCATCACCACAGCGAAGACCAGGAAGAGGTCCAGCGGAAGCAGTTGTACCGGGTAGGCATCCACCACGGAATCCGCCAAGGGTACGAAGCCGAACTGCTGCTGGGCGAGGCAAACTCCCGTACCCAGCACCAAGCCCAGCAACACCCCTGTGAGTACGATCAGCAAACCTTCATGCAGGAAGATCCCGCGGATCATCGGGGCCGGGGCACCCATGGCCATCAGTGTGCGCATGTCCGGCTTCTTCTCGATCATCATCATGGTGAGCGAAGCGATGATGTTGAAGGCCCCGATGAGGGCGATGAAGGCCAGGATGATGAAGGACACCAGCTTCTCCGTCGCGTTCGTACGGTACATCAGTGCGTTCTTCTGGTAGCGTGTGCGAACGAGGAAGTCGTCGCCGAGATCGTGGCGTAATGTTTCAGCCGATCGTTCCAGATCCGAACCTGGCTGGAGCTGCACTTCCAGAGCGCTAACCGCACCGTCGTAATGCAGGAGCTCCGAGGCCAATTCCAATGGTACGATCGCGTACTGCGCATCGAACTCCAGGTTCATGCTGAAGTTGCCGCTCACGGCCACGGACGCGGTCTCGAAGGCGCGCTGCTGGTACTTGCTCAGCTTGCGACCACGGATCGGCGCGCTGATCTCCAACGGAGTGAAAATGCCATCATCCAGAGGTGCTCCGAGGTCGTTGCCCAACGCGATGCCGAGGATGGCGGTGGCGCCCGTGGCCCCTTCCAGCCTCGCACTTCCGCTGAGCAGGTGATCCTCCATCCGGCTCATGGCGAGGTACTGCGGTTCCACACCCTTCAACGTGTCCACCGCCTGCTGGTCGCCGCAGCGCAGCAGCACGTTCTCCTCGATGGTCCAGCTG
>JAHEFL010000487.1 GCA_024640205.1 Flavobacteriales bacterium
TGATCTGACTGCAGGAGCTGCGCCCACCTATGGTACCGAGGCCCAGGCCGATCTGAGCGGTGTGAAAGCCCTATGGTGCGGCGATGTGTGGAGCGATGGCGTCATCAAATACACCGGTGAGAACAATGATCGAGACCCCATCCTGGTGGAGATCGGTGGCGCGATACCGACCAACATCGTGGACGGATACCGTTCTGAGGACGTGAACATGGACGGCCAGGTGAAGTACACCGGCGCGGACAATGACCGAGACCTCATCCTGGTGAACATCGGCGGTGCGGTACCCACCAATACAAGGGATGAACAGGTGCCGTGATGCTATGCTTAACGGAGGACCATCAGTACGGTCGTACCAAGAGGGCGGTGCTCCTTATCCAGTATCACCGCCACATACCGGCCTGCGGATATGTTGGAAACGTCCAGCACTGCCGTTCCATGGCGCATGGATATGCCCCAAAGCAGCCTATCGCCCTTCGAATCGTGCAGCTCCAACCACCTGGCGCGGGCATGTGAGGAGGAGACCCGGACGAGGTCATTGGCCGGATTGGGAGCGACCGAGACCTTGGGCGGCAAGAACCCGGGAGGCGTGCCGGTGACCAATGCGCTATCCACCAACAGCACCCCCCGCATGCCGTTGAAGCCGTGGGGTGAGCACACGAAGTAGTAGGTGCCCACCGTGTCGATGACGAAGGTGGTATCGATGCCGATCTCCGTTTCGAAGCCGCCGATCGGAATGGCCTGGTTGATGGCCCACCACGAGCTGTCGGTCTGCACCATGTCATGGATCCCTTGCGGCTGGAATTTCACGCTATCCCCGGGCTGCATGTACAGCGTATCGGGGTCGTAGTAGAAGTCGAAGCCGCGGATGAGGTGGGTGGTCTGGGCGGATATGCCCTGGACCGTGGCCATGAAGAGGTATGGGAGCAGATGTCTCATTATTCACTCACCATTGCGGCCGCTTGGGTTCGTTGTCCATCACCTTCGCGATCCGCGCCATCACCTCATCCGTCAGCTTGTCCTGGGCTTCGATGGCTGAAAGGTTCTCCTTGAGCTGGGCCACCTTGCTCGCGCCGAGGATCACCGTGCTCACGTTCGGGTTGCGCAGGCACCAGGCGATCGCCAACACAGGCATGGAAAGGTCCAGCTTGGCGGCAATGGCCTTGAGTTTCTCCACCTTCTTCAGCCGCTCGGCGGTCAGTTCACGTTCGCGAAGCCAATCCAGTCCGGCCATGCGCAGACGGCTGTTCTTATGCCCGTCCATCGTGTGCTTTCCAGCCAGGATACCGCTGGCCAATGGGCTCCAAATGGTGGTCCCTAGGCCGACGGTCCGATAGATCTGATCATACTCCACTTCCACCTTGTCCCGGTGGAACAGGTTGTATTGCGGTTGCTCCATCACAGGGGCAATGAGGTGATGTTGCCGGGCGACCATGTGCGCTTCCATGATCTCCTGCGCACTCCACTCACTGGTGCCCCAGTAGAGGATCTTGCCGCTCATGATCAACTGGTGCATCGTCCAGGCGGTCTCCTCGATCGGAGTCTTCTTGTCCGGACGATGACAGAAGTAGAGGTCCAGGTAGTCCACCTGCAATCGCTTCAGTGCCGCATCACAACCTTCCACCACATGCTTTCGATGCAGGCCCACCTGTGTGGGGAGTTTGCCACCCGTGCCGAAATAGACCTTGCTGCTCACCGTCCAGGTGTCGCGTGGCCATTTCATCTTCTTCAGGATCTTCCCCATCACGCGTTCGCTCTCACCGCGCGAGTAGATCTGCGCATTGTCGAAGAAGTTGATACCCGCTTCATAGGCCACCTTCATCAAAGCCTCCGCGGTGCGGTCCTCGATCTGTTTGCCGAAGGTGAGCCAGGAACCAAGGGAAAGTTCACTGAGTTGAAGGCCGGAGGAACCGAGACGACGGTAGCGCATGGTGTGTTCTGATAAAATGATAAGCTGTGCCAGCCGAAACTACTGCAGACGACGTGGATCGCGATCAGCAGAACAACACACAACACGCTGAAATGTTAGAACGATGCCCCCGAGGGGTGGAATGCCCGGCCTTCGCACCTTTGCAGCATGTCCTCCATCTCCAGCAATAAGGCACCCGAACCGGTAGGTCACTATCCACACGCCCGCCGCGTAGGTGATCTTCTCTTTCTCAGCGGCGTGGGTCCGCGCGAACGCGGAACGAAGAAGATACCGGGTGTGGAACTCGATGATGCGGGGAAGATCGTTTCCTACGACATCGCCACGCAGGTGCGCAGTGTGTTCCAG
>JAHEFL010000488.1 GCA_024640205.1 Flavobacteriales bacterium
GAAGTGTGGGGCGATCGTTTGATCTTCCAGGGTTACTTCATGGATGACCGCCTTGTCGGTTTCGCCACGGCCTTCTTCCTGGGGGAAACACTTGATGTGCAATACGTAGGCTTGGATTATGACCTGAACCAGGAGCATGCCATTTACCAGCGCATACTCGTGGAACTGCTTGCACGCGCCATGGAAAGTGGAACGGACAGGATCTACTTCGGACGCACGGCGGAACAGACGAAAAGCAATCTTGGTGCCGTGCCGGTGGATATGCGGTTCTATGTGAAACACCGGAACCGACTGGCGAACAAGCTCGTTGGACCATTCCTGCGATCGGTGGAACCCACCCCCTTCGAGCAGCGCCAACCCTTCAAAGCGATCCTAGCCTGAATGGATTCCCTGACCCAGATCGTCCTTGGTGCCGCCGTGGGCGAAGTGGTCCTGGGAAGGAAGGTCGGCAACAAGGCGATCCTATGGGGAGCCATAGCCGGTACCATTCCGGACCTGGACGTGCTGGCCCGGTCCCTCTTCGATCCACTGCGTGCCAATGAGCTGCACCGTGGCATCACCCATTCCATCGTTTTCAGCGCGGCCATGGCGCCTGTATTGGGTTGGTGGGTGAAACGCCATGCGGCATCGCTCTTCGGCGTGTTCCTGTTCCTGGTGGCCCTCACCTTCGTTCAAGGCGCCTCAAGCCCTTTGAGCGGGGTGATCATCCTGGCGTTCTTCGCCGTTCCGATCGTTTGGGCGCTGCGGTCCATGCCCCGAACAGATAACGCCACCACCCGGGAATGGAGCTGGTTGTTCTGGTGGAGCCTGGTGACCCATCCCCTTCTGGATTGCCATACCACCTGGGGCACCCAGCTCTTCTGGCCACTCCCCTTGCGCATCGCCTACAACAACATCTTCGTGGTCGACCCCTTGTATACACTTCCCTTCCTTGCGTGCGTGCTGTGGGCCATGCGGTATGTCCGTACCGATCCTCGACGGCGGCGTATCAACGGTCTGGGCATCGCCATCAGCTCCACATATATGGCGCTAACCATCGTATTCAAACTGATCGCCACGAACAACATCGAGAACTCCTTGGCACGCCAAGAGATCTCTTACACAGAGCTTTCCACGCGACCCACACCCTTCAACTCCATCCTTTGGAGCGCGAACGTGGATGCCGGGGACCACTACCTGCTCGGCTATTATTCCCTTATGGATCACCGGCCTGAGGTGACCTTCGTACAAGTGGACAAGGACACCGCGCTCCTGGGCCGATGGGCGTTGAATGACAAAGTGCTACGATTGGAGCGCCTTTCCCAAGGGAACTATGTGGTGCGCCAGCGGAAGGATACCCTGGTCTTCAGTGATCTGCGATTCGGCCAAATGGGTGATCCCTCACCGGACAAACCCTTCGTCTTCTCCTACCTTCTGACGCCCGTTGGGGAAGACCTGCGTGTGGACCTGATCCCCCCAGGCGAAGGCACCAACGAGGACATGGGCGAACTGCTCCACGGTCTTTGGGACCGCATGCTGGGGCAGTAGATCGAACGACTTTCGGAGCAAAGGGCCCCTGGCGGGATCAGCCCCACTGGGCAAGCACCATGAACATGAGCATGATGGTCAGGGCCCAGTAGCTGAAATTGATCAGTACATACTTGAACGACCTCCGTTCGAACATCGCGTTCGTGGCCATCACCGGCAGGATGAACATGAAGGACATGATCAGGCCATGGACCGCACCATGCGTCCAGGAGCTGTACCGTTCTCCATAGGCATCGATATGGTCCTTGAGCTCCATGCCGAAGGGTGTGCCCGGGTCGATCCCGAGCCCATGCTCCACCACCGGACGGAAGAACGCCTGAAAAGCCACCCAATGGTTCGCAAAGCTCATGTAGGTGAAGGACAGCAACAGGGCGAACACGAAGCTGAGCCCGAAGATCATCGGCATGTTCCCACTTCTGATCTTCTCATCGGTCATGTCCGCAGCGTTCATCCACGCCTTGCCGAAGACCTTGGGGTTGTACCAAATGAACCCGACGATCATCGGGATCAACGCAGCAAAGATCTGAATGGGCCAATTGATCTCCATCTTTCTTATTTGGATCGGTTCCTTCCAAAACTACGATCCACGATCACCCTTGCCCCCATTGCTGCCAAGCGTGCATGAACAGGCGTAGGCTGAAAACCATCAAGGCCACGCCAATGGCCCTGTGGACCACACGGAGCACTTTGGGTGACAGAAGGCGCTTCAACCGGGGCGCCAGCGCGGCCTTGAGCAGGTCGGTG
>JAHEFL010000063.1 GCA_024640205.1 Flavobacteriales bacterium
CTCGCGACCTCCAGATATAGCAACTCGAGCTACTATTCCAAGGTCGAAAAGACCATCGCTGAAATTCTGGTGCTGATCGAAAAGGGATCCAACCCATGATCAAAATCTTCCGCCATATCCGCCAACGCATGCTTCAAGAGAATCGCTTTTCCCGATACCTCCTCTATGCCATCGGCGAGATATTCTTGGTGGTGATCGGGATCTTCCTCGCCTTGCAACTGAATAATTGGAACTCGGGGCGCAAAGAGGCCACCAAGGAACTGGGACTACTGGCCGAGATGCGGCAGAACCTCGAAGCCGATCTTGTGGATTGCCGGTACAACATCGACATGAACCAGCGTCTTTGGCGCGGGAACGTGGCCGTGCTGAAGCATCTGGAGGAGCACACCCCTTTTCACGACTCGCTGCGGGTCCATTACGGCAACCTGTTCGGCAACACCGTGCTCGTCCCGAACACATCGGCCTTCGAGAACCTGAAGAGCGTTGGCTTCGATCTGATCCGGAACGACAGCCTACGTCGCAGTATCACCAAGCTCTATTCGGAGCGGTACAGCTATTTGGTGAAGCTGGAGTCTGAATGGGACATGCCCACGCAATTGAATGAGATCGCGCCTCAGATGTATGCCAAAGTGGTCGTTGACACGGTTTGGAGGAGCGGGCACCCCATCGACGCCATAGCGCTAATGGACGACCACTATTTCAAAGGGGTAGTAAAAATGAACATCTTCACACGCGGCTACATGGTGAACGTGTACAAGGGAATTGAGAAACGCATCCTTGCATTGATGGCGCAGATCGAGGGGGAGCTGAAGGAACGCGGACGCTGATCCGAGCTTACGCACTTTGACCCTCCGATCGGACCTTGCGTTCAACCACAAAGAGCAACCCTACTGCCAGCATGAGGATCATTGTGAACATGTACCAGGTCCATGTATATCCTAACGTGTCCACCGCGTTCAGCCCGAGCGTGTGCCCGAAGATGTGCGCCACGCTCCAAGAAATGGTGAAGAGCGCCATGTAAGCACCCGGTGGCCCGTGATCGGAACGGTCGTACGCGAAGCGGTTCATGAACGGGAAATTCAGCATCTCCCCCACCGTCATCAACACCATGCCCACCCACAGGAATGCGATGACCGGGAACACATTGAGCACCACGAAGCTCAGTGCGATGAGCAGCACGCTGAACCGCATGATCTTGAATCGGTCAATGGCCCTATCCTCACAATACTTGATCAGCGGCATTTCCAGAATGAAGATCAGCAACCCGTTCAACCCGATGAGGATGCCTATCCACTGCTCGCTGAGCCCATGCACTGTGCTGTAGAAAATGGGGACCGTGCTGAAGTATTGCAGGAAGGGCACACTGATGAGCACCATGGTGAGCAGGAAAAGCAGAAATGGGACATCCTTGTACGGTGATCGGTCAGGCGCACTGCGGGCCGGTCCGTTGTCCGTGACGGGTGCTTTGCGCGGGAGCGTGGCCAACATCAGCGATGCGGCGGCAAGGCACGTGAGGCCATCCACCCAGAAAAGTCCCGCATATCCGGTCGTTGCGATCAAAAAGCCGCCCAAAGCAGGGCCGAAGCTGAAGCCCAGGTTGATGGCCAGTCGGATCAACGTGACCGCTCGCGTGCGGTTCTCGGTCCTGGCATAGCTCCGCAGCGCCACGAAGATCGCCGGCCGCGATGCATCCATGAGGATACTGAGCACAAAGATCCCAGCGCAGAACGCGATCAAGCCATGCAGGTATTGTATGAGGATGAAGGCCAGGCCACCGCTGATAAGCGAAGCCACCAATACGCTATAATATCCAAGCGAGTCCGTGAGCTTACCGCCGAACCACGAGCCAAGCACGGAGCCCAACCCGAAGCAGCTCATCACCCAACCGACCTGTTGCAGGCTATATCCTTCCTTGGACGTGAGGTAGAGTGAGAGGAATGGAATGACCATGCTCCCCGCCCGGTTGATGAAAGTGATCGCAGCGAGCAACCAGACCTCCCGGCGGAAGCCACGAAAGGAATCGATGTAGTAGCGGTATGCGCTACGAAGAGGTTCCACGGGGTGAAGCTATCCTTCCCCGTGGATAGCGCGCTCTGTCAGTGATCGCCGTGAACTGTTCTATGAACCTGAAAGACCTCCCATGTGCCCTTATCAGGAAAGGCAACACCCGTTCGAATGTGTCGGAAGAAAGCCGCCATGGTTTCCAGATGCGCAGCATACATCACCATTTGCTGTTCCATGATGAAAGCATCCGTCTGAGGAAAACGATCCTTGAACAATAAGCGCATCAGGAAGGAACTGGTATAGCTCTCATGTGCGAAAGGCTCGAACGCATCCGCATGCCAAAGTGTATCGCTTCCACACCCAACGAAGAAGGGGAACGGACCTTCAAGGTCCGCATCCGCAAAGAGCAGCACCGGTATCGGCACCTTAGTATGCTGTGTCTTCAGCACATCGTACATCTCCGCCCACTTATCCTTGATCTCGTTCGTGTCGGTCTTCCATTCCAAGGTGGTCTCCATGCTCACGAAGGCCTTTACCGGCCCGGGATCAGAAAGTGCGCACCACCCCTGCTGCGCGCCCCAGCTATGACCAATGAAGAAAATGCTGTCACTGGCCGTTAACGAGCGCGCATAGGCGACCACTTCCTCCATAGCTGAATGGTCCGGAGCCCAGGTCAAAGGTGTACCATAGACCTGACCTTCGATCGGCCAATGGAAGTTGGATGATACGAAGCCATAGCCCCTGGACGCGAAATACTCGGCCATCATATGGTTCTCATCCTTCAAGCCTTGGGAACCGTGATGATACACGATGACAGGTGCATCCAGTTTGCGACCAAGCGTCGCACGATGGCTTCGCGTCAGGAACGTGCGCAACGTATCAAGAACCTCCCGGTGGGTGAATGTGCCATAGTCGATCGGTCTATCGTCATCGATCGGATGCAACAGGTAATACTCGACCGCGGCTTGATCCATTCCAGCCTTCATTGCTTCGTACGCAGCGATCAGTGTGGCCGGAACCACCCGATCACGGAACTCACCGAATACCATCGCCTGTTGACCATCTTTGCCTTCCATCGGGAACCAGGTGCTGATGAACAGAGGAGCCGGACCCGAATAGCCGTAGTGGTCATATTGCACTGCCAAATTGTACAGCACGGTATCCTGATAGCCAACGACATGCGGGCCAGGCTCCACAGGAACGAAAAAGCTTTCCTGGGCCAATGCGGGAAGGCCTCCCAACCAGAGGGTGAGGGAAAGGGGTAGGAACTCGTTTTTCAAGGCGTAAAAGGTACCCGAACTTTCTATTCTATGAGAGAGGCACCGCCATAGCCGAATGCGCAGACAAACTCCCTCTCCTGAGCACGGTTCCGGCATTCCGGATAGAGAAGTTCATACAACGCTGTCAGGCCCCGATGACGCCCTTTGGGCACTCAGCGTCGACTGGGTACCAAGCTTCAGGAGTTACATCCTATCTTATAGTTATTATTGAAGTAAATTCCACATAGTGCTGTATATCAATCATATAAGACATAATATTTGTCGTATGAACAGGTTGGCATCCCTGTCTTGGCAGCCTTGTTAACAACCCTTATCATCTCTCATCACCTCCACTTCCCTATTTTGCGCTCCCGGCAAGACTCCGGAACACTATGGGCACAACAACGATCAAACCGAAACGCTTCCTTTCCTCCGGGTTCATCCGTATGAAAGTAAAGGCCGCCACGAGCCGTGCGGAAAAGAAGCGTCTATGTGAGGCTTATATGAAACAGATGGAAGCGCAGCGACTGGAGCAGAAGCGTACGCGCTCCACGGTGGAGGACACCGATGACGCCATGCGTTACCTGAAGGGGGAGCTGGAGTATTTGAACTCCTAGCACTCCTGCGGGACCACAGGGTCCGCAACGCGATCTCCGAAAGACAGGGATCCGATCAGTTTTACTGATCGGATCCTTCGTTTTGTGGTGGACACGTTCTTGGTTGCCACCATCCCGTGGCCCATTTTCCGGAATTCCCAATGCCAATGCTACTGCCATTCTTCAGGCAGAGCGCGTTGCCATTTCTTTGTGGATAGCGGTTCATCAGTTGCTTCCACCAGACCCGCCAAAGGAAGCTGCATTCCGATCAGAGCGATCCGCCTGATCGGTTATATTGACAACGTCTTTTCACCAAAACCCAAACGGATCATGATCTATTCCAATTCTGCCATAGCGGTCCCACTTCTGGCAATGCTGTTCGTTGCCTGCACGGAACCGGCACCCTGCCCACCACCCGAAGAGCACTTTGAGCATCCGGTCATGTCCATCAGCCCGGATATCGATGCGAACATCGCGGTAGTGGAGGGCTATATGCAAGGTATCGTGAATGCCGATGAAGCCGCGATAAGAGCTGCTTTGGCACCAGGATTCTATTCCAACAATACATGGTTACCCGCGGATTCCTCCGACGTGGATAAGATCGTAAAAGCCTGGATGAAGAACGACTCGACGCGCAGCGATCAGAAGATCACCAAGGTGGTGGCAAGTTGCACCAGGGTTGCCGAAGGAAATGAGTACGCCGGGGATTGGGTGCATTATTGGGGCAGGTATTCGGCAACGGATAATGAAACCGGAAAGTCATACGTCGTACCGCTCTTCTTCAACACCCGTGTGGAGAACGGCCAAATGACCAAGGCCTATGCCTACTATGACCGTCTCTCCATTTTCCACCAACTGGGGACCACTCCGCCTGCAGCGCCGGGTGCTGGGAAGATGGAGAAGAAATAGGGCGTTCAGCTCCCCGGAAAGGGCAAGGAATGGAATGGGAGACCGCTACTCGGTCTCCCATTCTTGTTCTGGAACAGCCTGAAGGTGGACCCTTGTTGTTCCCCATACTGGCCCCCAGCGAATTATTTCTACATTGACTATTCACTAAAAACATTTCAGAGATGGCTACAGTAACAGCAGCGAGTGTTCCCTCGACCACCGATCCAGGTGATCCGTCCGCCGGCACGGTCGACAAAACCGAGAACTCAAAAGGTTCGAATGACACAGTTACGGTTAACATAACCGAGGATACGACCAGAACCGAAAACGGCAAGACCAATGCACAGGTCGTCCTCAAGATCAATGCGGACCGGGGTGCGACCGTGGGATTGGATGGCAGAGGAGGTGTTACCGTGAATGCCAGTGGCAGTGGCACCGATCAGTACAGTACGCTGACCTTGAACACCGCCGATCCCAACAACTGGACGGTCAACGTGGGTACCAGCGGAGGTAGCACCTACGTCTTCAAAAAGGGCGGCGGCGGCGGCGGTCACTGAACGGGCGACCGCACCCATGGGCATCGTGCTGCGGCATTCCCTTGCACGCCTGCTGGTGGCAGGCGGTGTGCTGCTTTGCAGTGCCGGGCTGCGTGCACAGGACCCCGCGCGCGCTTCCGCCTGGGTGGACAGCGTGATCGCCCACTTCGCCAACCGCAATGACTACGATGTGCAGCTGGCCAAGCCGGCGCTGGACTCGGCACTGAACATCCTGCGCTTACAGGGCGACCGCTGTCGGGAGGCCCAGGTGCAGTCCTGGCGCGGGCACTGCTTCGAACGCTTCGGGCAGCTGGATTCGGCCGTGGCGGTGGTGCGCGAGGGCATGCGGGTGTTCGCGCCCCCCTGCGACAGCTTGGTGCTGATGTCCCTGCGGGTGAACCTGGCCAACGCGCTGCTGTCGCTGAAGGAGGTGGAGGAGGTGGAACGGCTGTGCACCGAGGCGCTGGCCCAGTGGAACCCCGCCTGGCCCTTCAGCGTCGCGCGCAACGGGCTCCTCACCGACCAGGCCATCGCCATCGCCATGCAGGGTGACCTGTTGCGCGCGCTGGAGGCCTTCCGCGAGGTGCTGCGCATCGCCCGGATGGAGGAGCGCACCAACCACGAGATCGATGCGCTGGGCAACATCGGCGCGGTGTTCGGCATGCTCAGCGACGAAGGACGGCGGCCCGCGTTCAGCGACAGCGCGGCGATGTACATCCACCATGTGCTGGACCTCGAACGCCGGGCCGGTGATCGCCAGGGCATGATGTACCAGTATGCCAACCTGGCCGCTTTGGCCTACGATCGCGGTCAGCACCAGCGGGCGCTCGCGTACCTGGATTCGGCCGAAGTGCTGGCCGAAGAGCTGAAGGTGCTGGAGCAGCGCGTGGACATCATGGACAAGCGGCGCAGCAACTATGAGGCCCTGGGCAACATGGACAGCGCCTACCATTACCTGTTCCGACATGTGGCCCTGAAGGACACCCTACTCAATGTGGAGAAGGCGAAGGCTATCGCCGAGCTGCAGGAGAAGTACGAGAGCGAGAAAAAGGCACGCACCATCAAGGAGCTGGAAGTGATCAACCTCGATGCGGAACTGCGCAAAGCGGAATTAACAAGGACACGGAACATCTACCTATTCTCAGGTATCGGCATCCTGTTGGCCGCAGGCGGGCTATGGAACCGCTTGCGATACGTCCACCGGTCCCGTGACGCGATCCAGAAAGAAAAGGACATCAGTGAAAGCCTGCTCCACAATATCCTGCCAGAGGAAGTCGCCTCGGAACTGCGGGAGAAAGGCTACGCTGACACAAGGGAATTCGACCAGGCGACAATTCTCTTTACGGATTTCAAAGGATTCACCAGCATCAGCGAACAGCTTTCTGCTAGTGAACTGGTGGAGGAGCTTAATGTTTGCTTCAAGGCGTTCGATGGTATCATGGAGAAGTACCGGATCGAGAAGATCAAAACGATAGGCGATGCGTACATGGCTGCGGGTGGATTGCCCGATACCAGACACGGCTCACCACAGGAGGTGGTACAGGCCGCCTTGGAAATGCAGGCCTTCATGAGATCCTACCGGAAGGAACGCGAGGATCAGGGCAAACCGGCCTTCCAAATGCGCGTAGGCATCCATACCGGGAATGTCGTTGCAGGGATCGTAGGTGTGAAGAAATTCGCTTACGACATCTGGGGGGATACCGTGAACACGGCCAGTCGCATGGAAAGCAGTGGAGAACCGGACCGGGTGAACATCTCCGAGGTCACCTACCTGCTCGTGAAAGAGGTCCCCGGATTCAGCTTCACGGCCCGTGGCAAGGTGAAGGCCAAAGGCAAAGGCGAAATGGAAATGTATTTCGTGGATCAGGTCACGTGATCACGTCCTGCCTTATTTCTTGCCAGCCTCGTTCCGCTGCGAACGGACCCTTTCCTTCAACGCACGTCTGAACTCCTCCTGACGTGGATCGTTCAACGTCAATCGATACCGCGGACTTCCATTCAGGAACGAGGTTCCTGTGTACGTGAAGGTGTAGTACGTTCCTTCGTGGAACATGGTGACGGGCTGATCTTCGCGGGCAGCCATCGTTCGCAGGGGGCCATTCCCACTCGGGTCCATGAATTCCACCTCGATCCTCCTCGTGTCGTGCTTTCGTGATACGGAGCGCCAGGCCAGGTCGTCCGTCCTATGTACCTCACTGCCATCGAGCCTACCCTTTATCCTTCCCTTGGAGTTCGGCTTTTTGTCGTCGGGGTCATCGTCCTTTACGAGAACTGGTGTAGGCGTCAGGCGGTCGGTGACATAGGCTTCGCTGCATGTCCAATCCATGGTGTTGTACGGTATTCGCACATAGCCATTCAGCCCCCATTGCAGACCCCATGAATTCAGGACGATGAAACAACTGTCCGCATCATCATAGCCTGTGCATACCATGATGTGGTGTACACGTCCGTTCCAAT
>JAHEFL010000489.1 GCA_024640205.1 Flavobacteriales bacterium
GCGGATGCTCAACGCATCAGAAAGGATCTCACTTCCGCCCGATGATCCATTCCATTCCTCCTTCCATACCGCCTTGCCACCCCAGTCATGATCACGGAAGACAGCTCCCTTGTCCTGTGCGGGGACGGGAGCCGGAGCCATGAGCCACAGGAAGAGGACGACCGGACCAACTACTTTTTCCGGAAGAACAGGCGGATGGGTACGCCCGTGAAGCCCCAATGCTCGCGCAAGCGATTCTCCAGGAAGCGCTCGTAGCTGGGCTTTATGTACTGCGGGAGGTTGCAATAGAACACGAACGTGGGAACGTGCGTGGGTAACTGGGTAATGAATTTAATGCTGACCTGCTTCGCCTTGTGCATGGGCGGAGGCTGACGCTCGATGATGGGCAGGAGCACGTCGTTCAATTTCCGGGTGGGGATCCGACGCTTCCGGTCCTCGTGCACCTGCATGGCCACCTCCATCGCCTTCAGGATACGCTGCTTCTCCAGCACGGAAATGAACAATACCGGAACATCCGTGAACGGCGCGATGCGTTCCTTCACGGCCGCCTCGTGCGCCTTCATCGTGTTGGTCTCCTTTTCCACCAGGTCCCACTTGTTCACGAGGATCACGAGGCCCTTACCGTTGCGCTGGATGATCGAGAGGATGTGCAGGTCCTGTTGCTGGATGCCATCCTGTGCATCGATCATGAGCAGGCAAACATCGCTGTCCTCGATGGCCCTCACGGAACGGAGCACACTGTAGAATTCGATATCCTCATCCACCTTGGCCTTCCGGCGGATACCTGCCGTATCGAGCAACATCACATCATGCCCGAACACGTTCCAGCGCGTATTGATCGGATCCCGTGTCGTTCCTGCGACCGCCGTGACGATGTTCTGTTCACGGCCCAGCAAGGCGTTCACCAGGGATGATTTTCCCACGTTCGGCTTGCCCACCACCGCGATGCGTGGCACTTCGGGCTCCTCTTCCTCGCTTGGCTTCGAGAAGGTCTCCAGCAGAGCATCCAGCATGTCCCCGGTACCGGCGCCACTCGCGGACGCGATGTTGTGGACATCGCCGAGACCCAGGGAATAGAATTCGGCGGAATCGAACTGGCGGTCATGCGTATCCACCTTGTTGGCCACCAGGAGCACCGGCTTCTTCGCCCTGCGCAACATGGAGGCGATGGCTTCATCCATCACGGTGATACCGCCGGTCACATCCACCAGGAACAAGATGGAATCCGATTCCTCGATGGCCAAGGTCACCTGCTTTCGGATCTCCGCTTCGAACACGTCATCACTACCGCTCACATAACCCCCGGTGTCGATCACGCTGAAGGTCACCCCGTTCCACTCGGACTTTCCGTAATGCCTGTCGCGTGTGGTCCCTGCCGTAGGGTCCGTGATCGCATCACGGCGTTCCACCAGGCGGTTGAACAGCGTGCTTTTCCCCACGTTGGGGCGTCCGACGATAGCAACGATGTTACCCATATCAGTAGCCGTATTTCTTCAACTTGGCCTCGTTAGCTCGCCAATCCGGATCGACCTTCACCTTCAGATCAAGAAAGACCTTCCGGTCGATGTACTTGGAAATGGAGATGCGGGCATAGGTGCCTAGGCGGCGTAGCGCATCACCTCCCTTTCCGATGATGATCCCCTTCTGGCTCTCTCGCATCACGACCACATCGGCCTGTATCCGAACGATCTCCGGGGATTCCTCGTAGCTGTTCACGACGATCTGTGTGCTATAAGGGACCTCCTTGTCGTAAATGGCGAGGACCTTTTCCCGAATGATCTCGCTGATGAAGAACCGCATGTTCCGGTCGCTGAGCTCATCCTTCGGGAAATAGGGTGGATGCTCAGGCAGTTGCTCGATCAGGTACGTGCGCAACTCATTCACATTGAGCCCGTGCAATGCGGATAACGGCACGACCTTGGCCTTCGGGAATTCGGCCTGCCACATCTCCAGCGCAGCCAATATCTGTTCCTCCTCCCCGCTATCGACCTTGTTCACGAGCAGGACCTTCGGACCTTCGAACCGGTGCGCACGCTCCACAAGGACCTTGGCCCGCTCCGGACGCTGACCCAGCTCGACCATGATGATCAGGATATCCGCATCCACCAAGGACTCGTTCACTGCATCCATCATGCGCTCCTGCATGAGGTACTTCGGATCCAGAATGCCGGGCGTATCACTCAGTACCACCTGATGATCCTCGCCGTTCAAGAGACCCAGGATCCGATGGCGGGTGGTCTGTGCCTTGGGGTTCGTGATGACCAA
>JAHEFL010000490.1 GCA_024640205.1 Flavobacteriales bacterium
GGATCCTTTCAACTTTGTCCCAGACCCATTTTGAAAAGGTGGTGATCGCCCTTGTTATGATCATTGGGGCGGCAACACTGATCCATGCTCTCTTGAACTGATCGATGATCCGATCCAGTATCGACCGACCTTCGCAACCATGGAATTCGGCATTTACTCCTTCGTTGATCATGGCCCAGATCCTCGCACCGGTGACACCATCCCACAGCAGCAGCGCTATGCGAACATCTTGGAGGAGATCGAGTTGGCCGACCGGCTCGGACTGGACGTGTACGGTATCGGCGAACATCACAGGGAGGATTTCATAGCATCGGCCCCTTCCGTGCTACTCGCAGCGGCGGCGTCGCGTACCAAGCGGATCCGGTTGACCAGCGCGGTGACGGTCCTCAGTTCCGAGGATCCCGTTCGCGTATTCCAGCAATACGCCACGCTCGATCTGATCAGCGGGGGTCGTGCGGAGATCATGGCGGGCCGGGGGTCCTTCATCGAAAGCTTCCCGCTCTTTGGCTTCGACCTGAAGGACTATGACGAACTCTTCGCCGAACACTTAGAGCTACTCCTTGCACTGCGAAAAGACGAACGGATCAGCTGGTCCGGGAAGCACCGTCCTTCTATCGCCGACCGGGTCGTTCAACCCCGTCCGGTGCAGGATCCGCTGCCGGTATGGATAGCCGTGGGTGGCACCCCACAAAGCGTGGTGCGGGCAGCCCAGCTAGGACTACCACTGATGCTGGCGATCATTGGCGGTGAACCTGCTCGATTCAAGGCATTCACTGACCTGTACCGTAGCGCTTGGTCACAAGCAGGCAGGAACCCTGCCGACATCCGATTGGGGATCGGATCCCACGGATTCATTGCGGATACGTTCGAGGAAGCAGCGGAACTCACCTATCCAGCCTATGCACAGAGCATGGGTCGTATTGGTAAGGAAAGAGGCTGGGGACCGGTGGACCGCAGGCAGTTCGAATTCGAGATCTCGCCGAACGGAGCAATGCTCTTAGGCGACCCCGGGACCGTTGCTGCCAAGATCCTTTATGAATATGAACTCTTCGGCTTCACGCGCTACTCCTTGCAGTTCAGCGTAGGCAACATGCCGCACGAAAAACTGATGAACTGCATCGAGCTATACGCGACCAAGGTGGTACCGGCTGTGAAAAAAGCGATCGCAAATTCATGATCACAGCCACGTGCTGCTGACCGCATCAGTACGACTGAAGAGATGAGCGCTATTGAACGATCAACGCCTGGTTGGACACCCCGTCATTGGTGGCCACCCGCACGGCGTACGTGCCAGTCGCAAGGCCAGTGAGCGGCAGGGTCAACTGACCATCCTGCCAGAGCCGCTGGATCACCAAGCGGCCTGTCGCATCATGGATGCTCACTTGTTTCTCCCCTCCTACCACGGAACGTATGATCACCTCATCCACCGCTGGGTTCGGGAATAGCTCGAAATGCCTGGTCATCCGATCATCAACACCTGTGATGAGCCCACTCGTGCGCAAAGGCCGGATGTGGGTCGATGCGTATCCGTGTGCTGGATCATGGAAATAGAGATCATAGATCCTACGCGAGTGGTTGAGTAGTACCGTGCTGAAATTCAATGTCCAGTTCGCGCCACCATCGGTGCTGATGAGGATGTATCCGCCACTTCCATCCGTTCGGTATCCCGAGGCGAACCCAAGTCCGTCCTGCCGGAAGGTCACGGACGTCATGACCAGGGCTTCCACCAGATCCACATTCGCGGGTGCCCAGCTATCTCCACCATTGGTGGTACGCATGATCACTCCATCATTCCGGGTCACCACTCCGTTGGTGGTCGTGCTGAACGCCACATCAGAGAAGCCTTCGAACGGGTCGGCATGCACTTGGAGCCAATCAAGACCGCCGTTGGTACTTCGATAGATCGCTCCACTGTCCGGGAGCAGCACACCATTATTGTTCAAACGGCGATAACCTCCCGTGCTGGCGAAGGCCAGTTGATCGTTCACGAAGTGCAACCGGGACACCGGCTGGCCGGGCAGGACAGCCACATTGGTCCAGGTAGCGCCCGTATCCAGGCTCATGTCGATCACCCCATTGTTCAGGCCATTGCCTCCACCAGCGAACGCCACCAGATCGGATCGCATGCGCACTGCACGGTAGTGCTGGCCTTGAGCGGTCCGCACACTATCGAATTGGTACTGGTTGCCGAAGGCAAGTTCCTGTTTAAGAATGATGCTCCTGTTGTACTGCTGATGCCCTGCTGCCATGTAGTATGGGAATCCA
>JAHEFL010000491.1 GCA_024640205.1 Flavobacteriales bacterium
TCCGGATGTTCCGACTGCCCAATTCCTTGGCCACACTCTTGGTGAAGCCTAGGATCCCAGCTTTGCTGGCCGCATAGTTGGCCTGCCCGGCGTTCCCCTGCACACCCACGATGCTGCTCATGTTGATGATGCTCCCGCTGCGCTGCTTCAGCATGGTGCGCATCACCGCTTTCGTCATGTTGAACACGCTCCTCAGGTTCGTGGCGATCACCGCATCGAAATCCGCTTCACTCATGCGCATCAGGAGCTGGTCCTTCGTGATGCCGGCGTTGTTCACCAGGATATCCAGCTTGCCCCAAGCATTCACCACTTCGTCCACTGCTGCCTGGGCCGCATTGAAGTCGCCGGCATCACTTTGGATGGCCAGCACTTTACGGCCGGTTTGCGCCGCCAGATCGGTTGCCAGCGCATTGGCCTTCTCCGGGCTGCTCACATAAGTGAACGCCACATCAGCGCCTTCCGCAAGGAATCGTTCCACAATGCCTTTACCGATCCCCCGGGATCCACCTGTGACCAGAGCCACTTTGTCCTGTAATAGTGCCATGGTGGCGAAGATAGATGGAGCGCGCGAAGCGGAACGCGAGCCGAAAGATCAACGCGATGTGGATCTCACAAAACGCTCGGAAAGCACGCGCCCATCCGCACACGACACCTCCAACTGGTACAATCCATCCGGGATCTGTGAAGTATCGATCGCACCATCTGCTGCTGGCACGTGCAATACGATGCGCCCCCGGGGATCCATGATCCGGAGGTAGCGCACGGTGGACCCTTCTGGCAGGACATACCTCAACTCGTCCGACACGGGGTTCGGAAAGCACAGCAAACCCGCACCATCCTGCAGCCCTTCAGGAATACCCACGTTCACGAAGCCCAGGACCGCCGCTCCGTTGACCAGTCCGGTCACGAAAATGAGGTCATTGGATGCGTATGCGCCGAAGGTCTGACCGTTCGCCTGATTGTTGAAGGACCCGATAAGGGAGGCCGACGTGCTTCCCATCAGGTAAACACGGACACCGAACTGCTCTGAGGAGAGGTACAAGTGATCGTCCACGATCTGCACCGTGTGCGCTGTTCCATTGGCTTCCGGCACGCCGAACAACACTTGCGGGTCTGCCGGATCCGTGAGGTCGAACACAAGCGCCCCTCCTCCGGACTGCCCCACCGCCAGACGGGAACCATTCTCGGCGATGGTTACGGAGACGAAACCGGAGCCCACACCATTGACCACCTGCATATCCGACGGGTCACTGATGTCGACGACCAGCAATCCGCTGCCATCGGCCACATAGGCATGATCACCCCACACGACGACACCCCGTGCCTGCTGCGCACCGGAGAGCGGGAGCTGCTGGATCAGGGCGGGCGAGGACAGGTTGCTGATATCAATGCTGGCAAGACCCTGTTGGGCATTCGCCGCATACAGCACATTCCCGGCCCGGGCAAGTCCGAAGACCCCTGCACTGGAGGGAAGTGTAATGGACCCGGTCACCAGCGGTGCGCTCGGGATGGTCAGGTCCACCACCTTTACGGTCGGGTTCATCCCAGTACCGAAGAAGGCATGCTGCCCATCGATGATCACAGCGGTACCTAGTCCGATCGAAGCATTCCCGACCAGTTGGGGCAGTGCGGGATCCGAGACATCCACCAGGTGACCGGCACCGGTGAGCATGTAGTCATTATAACCCGATACAGCGAACAGGCCATTGAACGGGAAATACCCCAGCTGGACCAGGGTCTGCCCCGAGCTGTAGGGAGCGATGGCCACCACACAAACGACGAACAGAAAATGCCGGATCGTAAGATTGAACATGCATGAAAGATACCACGCAGGAAGCTGCTACTCCCCAGCACCTCCGTCATATTGGCGCCGATCAAGGCGGGGCTTTCTCCACGTGGATGCCGCTCTCCAGCAGTTACTCCAGGATCACTCGCACGGACCTGACCGCGTCACCCCATCGCATGGTGACCACATAGACACCGGCACCAGCCTGAATGGACAGCCAATTGCCGTCTACCCTGTGCGGGATGCGCCTACCCAATAGGTCCGTTACAAACAGGTCACCAATGATGGTATTGAATCGGATGGGCATTCCTACGGGTGCTGGATTCGGTCCGATCAAGTGGGGTTCGTTGGCGATATGAGTGACAGCCACAACCGGTGACCAGGTACCTGTACCGTCCAGGTCGACCTGAACAAGAGCGTAATAATTGATACCGGGGAAAGGAGTCCCATCCACAGCATAGTAGTCCCGTATGGCCT
>JAHEFL010000492.1 GCA_024640205.1 Flavobacteriales bacterium
CATGCTTCGCAGCGACGTAGGCGCTGGCCGTGGCGAAGCCGACCTGCCCCAGGATCGATGAGATGTTGATGATGCTTCCCCCGCCAATCTTCAACATCGCAGGGATCTGGTAGCGCATGCCATAGAACACGCCGTTGAGGTTGGTGTTGATCACATGCTCCCATCCATCAAGGGGATAGTCCCCCGTTAGAGCCGCCGGACCAGCAATACCTGCATTGTTCACAGCGATATCCAGGCGGTCATAGGCCTTCAATGCGATCCCGACCTGGTGTTCGTTGTCCATCGGACGGCTCACATCGCTCCGGACCACTGTACCAGTGCCGCCGGCTTTCCTGATGACGTCCAACACCCGATCGGCCGCTTCACCGATGATGTCGCATAGCACCACCTTGGCACCTTCTTTGGCGAATGTGACGGCGATCGCTTCACCGATCCCCGATCCAGCTCCGGTGACCAGAGCGACTTTGTCCTTCAATTCCTTCATGATCCACAACACCCCGGCCGCTATTATGATCGGCCCAAGCGCTGACGCGAAAGCTAGGGCTGGGGGCGATCGTCCAACCTGATGCCGATCAGCTAGGGAAGCGTCATCTTCCTTGATCCTACCTTTACCGGCCCTAGAACGAACGATATGCCAGGTACCGAACTATTCGGCGAAGAAGAAAAGAAGGAAGTTATGGACGTCCTCAACGAAGGTGTCCTCTTCCGTTTCAACCACGATACACAACGCAATGGCCATTGGAAAGCCCGCGACTTCGAGACCGAAGTGGCCAAATTCTGCGGCGCAAAGCACGGCCTGGCCGTCAGTAGTGGCAGCACGGCGGTGAACACCATGCTCGCCGCCTGCGGTGTGGGCTACGGCGATGAGGTCATTGTGCCACCCTTCACCTACATCGCCACCATCGAGGCGGTGCTACTAAGTGGTGCGCTGCCGGTGTTCGCCGAGATCGACGACACATTGTGCATGAGCGCCGAAGGCATTCGTGCCGTGTGCACCTCCAAGACCAAAGCTTTACTGCTCGTGCATATGTGCGGCGCAGCGGCCGATCTGGATGGCATCCTGGCCGTATGCAAGGAGAAGAAGATCCAGTTGATCGAGGACAGCGCACAAGCCCTGGGCGCCAGCTACAAAGGCAAAATGCTCGGCACGTTCGGGCGTATGGGCAGTTTCAGTTATGACTTTTTCAAGATCAACACCTGTGGCGAAGGCGGCGTGGTGATCACGGATGACCTCCAATTGTGGGATACCGCCCAGCAGTTCGCTGACCACGGCCACGACCACATCGGCAACAACCGGGGCATGGAGCAACACCCGATCATGGGCACCAACTTCCGCATCGGTGAGATCAACGCCGCGATCGGCCTGGCCCAGACCCGCAAGCTTCCCTATATCCTGGAGCAGCAGCGCAAGCACAAGGCGATCATCCAGGAGCGCTTGGGAAAGATCCCTGGTCTGCAATTCCGCCGCCACACCGACGATGCCGGCGACAGCGCGACCTTCTTCCACCTGCTGCTGCCCAACGAGGCGGTGGCCCGCGCCACCGTCAAGCTCTTCGCCGAGGCCGGCATCCCGCACGGCTATTGGTACGACAACATGTTCCACTACATCAAGCAATGGGACCACGTGAAGAACCTCAGCATGCCCTACAAGTTGGTGGCCCACGAGCTCGGCCTTCCGCAGGACCTCAAGATCTTGAAATTCCCCAAGAGCGATGCGGTGATGAGCCGCCTCATCAGCTTCAACATCCGCGTCACGTGGACGGGGGAGGAGCTGGATGCGATGCTGGGGAAGATGGAAGGGGCGGTGAGGAAGGCGATGGACACTGTAACAGCTTGATCGATGCAACTCTTCCGCAACTTCAAGTCCGTTACCAAGACCTGCTACGGCCGCGGCAGCTTCAACAAACTCGGTGAGATCCTGGAACCTCACCGCAACGGCGGGTTCATGGTCTTCGTGGTGGACGACTACTTCGCCGACAAGCCTGATTTCAAGAAGAGGATCCCGAACAAGGAGGGTGACGAGGTATTCTTTATCGGAACGGAGAAAGAACCCTATACCGAACAGATCGATGCGTTGCGCGATGACATACTCAAGCGACGCGGATTACCGGCCGGCATCGTCGGTATCGGTGGCGGCACCTTGATGGACATCGCCAAGGCCGCTTCACTAATGTTCACCAACGAAGGCAGCAGCGTGCAATACCAGGGCCTCAACCTGATCAAGAAGCCTGGAATCTACCATTGTGGCGTACCCAC
>JAHEFL010000064.1:0-3924 GCA_024640205.1 Flavobacteriales bacterium
TCCTTCCGGAACATGCAAGGGCGCCAGCATCAGGACCACGCTCCCAGCTTCGAAGGAATTCAAGCCTTTGACAACATCCTCCACACCGTGCCGTTCCACTTCCCTACCGCTGTCCGGGGAAAAGGTGTGTCCCACCCGGGCGAAAAGCAGCTTCAAATGGTCATATACCTCGGTACTGGTCCCAACAGTACTCCGGGGATTGCTGCTCATCACCTTCTGCTCAATGGCGATAGCAGGGCTTATCCCCAGGATCCGATCGACATCGGGCTTTTCCAGCCTTCCCATGAACTGCCTGGCATAACTGCTGAGGCTTTCCACGTACCTCCGCTGTCCTTCCGCATATAGCGTATCGAACGCCAGGCTGCTCTTCCCGCTGCCGCTGAGACCGGTGACCACCACGAGCTTGCCCCGCGGAATGTCCACATCGATATTCTTCAGGTTGTGAACACGAGCCCCCTGCACTCGGATGAAGGATCCGCGTGTGGATGTCTGGACCGCTTCAGCGGCTTTTACAGTATTCCTGGTCTTCGTGATGGCGATCCGGGCAGGCAACGGTGGCGCGAAAGTAGGGAACGGCTTGCGGCGGCCGAACGACGCGGCTTATCTTTGGGATAGCGCTGCAAAAGGGAATTGAACGATACCGCACAATAAGACCGACGAAGGCAACGTTCACCATTCCAACAGCGTCTATACAACGTTAACCGCAATAGGTCTGTTCAGAACGGACCGGCACCTAAAACAGAACCACGGATAGCAAGACCTCTACCCTGATCGCAACGATCCTTTACGGACTTAAAAGGGAAGGCCATGCTAACCAAGGTGCTCAACGACCAGGAGCTAGTACGCAATTATCTCGACGGCAATGAAAAAGCCTTCGAGACGCTGTTACACCGCCATAAGAGAAAGGTGTGGTCCCACATCTATCTCATGGTCCGGGACCGTGACCTGACGGAAGATCTCTTCCAAGAGGCTTTCATCAAGGTGGTGCATACGCTGAAATCCGGCAAATACAATGAGGAAGGTAAGTTCCTGCCATGGGTGATGCGCATTGCGCACAACCTCGTGATCGACCATTTCCGCAGAGGAAAGAAAATGCCCATGGTGCGCGGGAATGAGGACTATGACGTTTTCGCCACAATAGCACAGCCTGGCAGGAACGTAGAGCAGCGCATGGTGAACCTGCAGATCGATGAGGACGTGCGCGCGCTGATAGACCATCTACCGGAAGAACAGCGCGAAGTAGTGGTCATGCGGACATACCTCGGCATGAGCTTCAAGGAGATCGCGGAACAAACCGATGTTAGCATCAATACGGCCCTTGGCCGGATGCGCTATGCCTTGATCAACATGCGTAAACTGATCAAGAAGCACGACCTTATGTTGGATAGGGCGTAGGGTGGAAGCACGTATCGGAGCGGCGGGTGGCTTGGTCATACAGGCGACCCGCCGGTCCTTTTTTGGGAAGGTGCGCAATACGACGATGGGGACCCTCGTTGTAGCACTGTTCAAACCACCAAACCATACTACATGGCCCACTCTACACTGCGAAAGAAAAGCATTCGCCAAGACCATAAGAACATGACCACGGACCTTCATCCAGGTCCCCGACCCGGGTCCATCGCACTCATCCTGGGATACTCAAAAGCGCTTAAAGTGGTGAAGGCACCGCCGGTAGGCAGGATCGATCTGATCCTGAACTGAAGTCCCGGAGAGACCAAATGAAGAAGCCCCAACAGCTGATCTGTTGGGGCTTCTTCATTCCGACGTTCCGGAGGCTACATGGCCATTTCCCTCCGACCGATCATTCGTCCCAGATCGGGGTCCCAGACCTTCAATCGAAGGCAACGCCAGATCTCCCTGGGCATCAGGGATGTGGTCTTGGCATGCTGCAGCTCAGGGATCGCTTTGAATGCTTCAGGAAGTCGATAGAACGGAATCCGGGCATTCAAGTGATGCACATGATGATAACCGATATTACCTGTGAACCAATGCATTATCGGGTTCAGTCGCATATAGCTGGAACTGCCCATGGCCGCGTTCACGTAACTCCACCCCTCCTTTTCAGCAAAGGTGGCGGTGGGGAAATTATGCTGCGCATAGAAAAGATAGGCCCCAAGCCCCAAGGCGATCACCGCGGGGGCCACGAATCCCAACCAGAAGGCCGTCCATCCCAGGAAGATAACGATCGCAACACCGAAGACCACATGCAGGATGATGGCAAGGAGCGAGTCCCAGTGTTTATCCCGGTTATTGATGAAACTCCGCACGCACATCCCGTAAATGAACACGAACAGGTACCCGAAGGCTATCGTCAGTGGGTGACGTGTAAAATTGTACACGGCCCGTTCCTTCCGGCTCATTGTACGGTACTTCTCCTTGGTAACGATGGGATAAGAACCGATACTACTCGTATACAGCTTTGAGTTGTGTTTATGATGATGATCGTGTGAACGTTGCCAGATGCTCGTCGGTGCAAGAATGTAAAGACCGAAAAGGGTCATGATCACATCCGCCACCTTGGATCTCTGTAAAATAGCCTTGTGCTGATGATCGTGATAGATGATGAACATACGGGCGATAGTAAGCCCCACCAGGACACTGAATATGACCTTCAACCATAAGGGTGCGATGGGTAGGAATATCCCAGCATACAACACGGCCAACACGGTCATGGTGGACAACAGATGCCACCAGCTTTTCCAGCGGATCTCCTGAGCGAAGGGCTTGGTCTCGAGTATGAGCTCTTTCTCGGTACGGGCGTTCATGTGTTCAACAATGGTCGACGATGCTTCCATCGACGATGGGTCCACAGCCAAAGTTCGGGATTGTTCCTGATATCCACTTCCAATCGCTTGGTATGGATCTCGGTGATCTCACCGTCTCGAGTGGATCTCGGTGCTGATACAAGCACCTCCACCGAAACATCATAATACCCTCTCCTGGGCCTTGTGATGCTAAGATACAACACGGGGCGATCGAGCTTCCTGGCCAGGACTTCTGGACCGAGGAAGACAGGTGTATCCTGGCCCAGGAAGGTGGTCCAATACGCCCTCTCCGGGGATGGGGTCTGATCCGATATGAAGGCCGTTGCGGTCAGCAGATCCTTGTCCCTCAACATGGCCTTGCTCGTTTCCCGCATGGTGTACAACCGGTTGCCTAACCGGGTGCGCATGCGATAAAGGAGGCCATCGAAATACGGATCTGCAAGGGGATGATAGATCACATATAACCGGGGTACATTCTCCAGCAATGCATAGCGGGCACCAGCCAATTCCCAATTACCGAAATGGCCTAATACCAATATGACGCTCCGACCCTCCGAAGCATATCGCTCCAGTACCTCGGAACCACGGAAGGATACCCGTTGCGTCATACTCGCCTTCGAAATGGTCAGGGTTTTGAGGGTCTCCAAGGTGAGATCAACGAACCAGCGATAAAAGGCCTTTGAAACATCCTCGATCTCCTTTTCTGAACGCTCAGGAAAGCTATTCCGAAGATTAGCAAGTACAACCTCTTTGCGGTACCCGATCAACCCGTACACGAAGATGAAAAGGATGTCCGATAGGAGATATAGCAAAGGGAACGGCAGCAAGGACAGGAGGTAGATGAAAGGAAGGGCGATATAGTATCCGATCGCCCCCATCAGAACCTCTCAAACACATACCGAAGATCATCCGCTCGCATGCTCCAAAGTTCAGCCAAAGAGTTCCTTCCTTCCGACCACACTACAGATAGGGCATTTCCTGGGATCGTGCCGCTTTGCGGGGCAGTGCTCCCGACCGAAATAAATGAAGCGCAAATGCAGGGCGTTCCAGGATGCTTCCGGGAACAGCCGTTTCAGATCCGCCTCGGTGCGCACCACATTCTTCCCGGTGCTCAGCGTCCATCGGTAAGCCAAGCGATGGATGTGTGTATCGACAGGAA
>JAHEFL010000064.1:3934-7672 GCA_024640205.1 Flavobacteriales bacterium
CTCCACGGTGGTTCCATCCGACAGTCCCCAGCGATGGGCCAGGCGATGGATATGGGTGTCGACCGGGAATGCGGGCACACCGAAGGCCTGTGCCATCACCACGCTGGCGGTCTTGTGCCCTACACCGGGCAAGCGCTCCAAAGCCTCCATATCCTTTGGGACCCGACCTCCATGCTCCTCCATGATGATCCGCGAAAGGCCATGGATCCCTTTGCTTTTCATTGGAGCCAGACCGCAAGGTCGGATGATCTCAGCGATCTCCTCCATGTCCAATTGAGCCATCTGCTGCGGGGTCCGTGCCCTTGCGAATAGCAAAGGGGTGATCTCGTTCACCTTCTTATCCGTGCATTGCGCACTTAGAACGACCGCGACCAACAAGGTATACGGGTCCTCATGATCCAACGGGATCGTGGTCCGCGGATACAGTTCAGCCAGCTTGGTGGCAACGAATTCCGCCTTTTCGCTCTTCGTCATTTCGCCTCGAACACATGTTGGCCATCACCACGAAGGAAATGATGGGATGTGACCTGGCCGGCACGTTCCAAATGGACGATGTTATCCTGTTCCGGAAATACATCATGTAAAAGACCATTGGATACCATGAGCCCCTTCGTATCCTCCACATCCCGCACCTGCAGGTAGCAATAGAGGTTCTCTCCTTCCAACTCCCAACCGATCCAATGCAGGAGCAATGGACCCGAAGTCAGCGTTAATTGCAGATGCCTTTGCAGATAGTCGCTCATCAGACTGTCCGCTTGAGGATGCTGCTCCGAAGAACCCAACTCAAGATCCGCCACGTCTGAAAGCGCATGTTCAAGGTCATGCGCGGTGATCTGCCAGGTCAGGTCCAGTGTCCGTCGATCCTGATCATATCGGATCGTCAGGATCGAGATATAGAACTCGTGGATCGCCATTGGGGCGAGGCACATTCCAAGGGTAAACAGCAACGTTTTCACTGTGCAAAGATCACATCCTTGGGGTCCTCTCCTCGATCAGCCGCCCCAATGTGATCCCGCCACACCGTTCGTCCCGTGACCAAGTGGACCACCATGGTCCCTATTTTCGCCCCATGCGCTTCTCTGTATACCTCTCCTGTCTGATCGCCGGGCTGACCATTGCACCGGTATGTTCGCAGGACTCCCCACGCTACGGTCGGGACAAATTCCGCCAACTGGAATGGGAACTGCCGACCCCCAGCACATACAGGACCGCAAGTGGGGCTCCAGGGCACCAATACTGGCAGCAGAAAGCGGATTATGACCTGAGCGTGAGCATTGATGATGCGGAGCAAACGTTGAACGGTACGGGGACTGTGACATACCACAACCTGAGCCCGGATAGGTTGGACTACCTCTGGTTGCAACTGGACCAGAACATGCGGGCCAAGGACAGTGATACGCATAAGATCCGGACCGGAACGCTCAACGACAGCATCTCGATCGGGCAGCTAAAGGGGATGGTGGACCTATTCGATGGGGGATTCCGCATCCTGAAGGTGACCGATGCCGGTGGAAAGGCCCTGAAATACACGATCAACAAGACCATGATGCGGATCGATCTGCCGAGGACGCTCGCGGCAGGGGCATCATACACCTTCAAGGTGGAATGGTGGTATCCGATCAATGATCGGATGAAATACGGCGGTCGTTCCGGGTTGGAATACTTCGAAGAGGACGGCAATTATTTGTATACCATCGCCCAGTTCTTCCCACGGCTGGCGTTGTATGCGGACTATCAAGGATGGCAGCACAAGCAGTTCCTCGGTTCAGGCGAATTCACGTTGACCTTTGGTGATTACAAAGTGGCCATCACGGTGCCGGCTGACCATATCGTAGGAGCCACGGGCACCCTGCAAAATGAGAACAGTGTGCTGACCACGGACCAACGTGAACGTCTTACCAGGGCACGCATGGCCAGGGAGCCTGTAATGATCGTTACCGAGGCCGAGGCCCGGGAGGCGGAAAAGAGCAGGTCGACGAACACGAAGACGTGGGTCTTCCATGCGAAGAATGTGCGGGATTTCGCCTTTGCGAGCAGCCGGAAGTTCATTTGGGACGGGATGAACCAACCCGTCGGAGCGAACAATGTGCTGTGCATGAGCTTCTACCCCAAGGAAGGGAATCCGCTGTGGGAGCGGTACAGCACCAAGGTGGTGGCCCATACCGTGAAGACCTACAGCAAATTCACGGTGGATTATCCCTACCCGGTGGCGATCAGCGTACACACGGACCGCATCGGAATGGAGTACCCGATGATCTGCTTCAATGGTGGACGACCGGAGCCAGATGGCACCTATAGTGAGCGGACCAAGTACGGAATGATCGGGGTGATCATCCACGAGGTAGGCCACAACTTCTTCCCCATGATCATCAACAGCGATGAGCGGCAGTGGACATGGATGGATGAAGGGCTGAACACCTTCGTTCAGTACCTCACCGAACAGGAATGGGACCATGATTATCCTAGCCGACGGGGTCCACCCCGGAATATCGTGGACTATATGAAGGGTGATAAAAGCCGGATCGCCCCCATCATGACGAACAGCGAAAGCCTGTTCCAGTTCGGGAACAATGCTTACGGAAAGCCGGCCACCGCATTGAACATCCTGAGGGAAACCGTGATGGGACGTGAACTTTTCGATCACGCGTTCAAGACCTACTGTGAGCGATGGAAATTCAAGCACCCCACACCGGCCGATCTGTTCCGTACCATGGAGGATGCGAGTGCCGTAGATCTTGATTGGTTCTGGAGAGGTTGGTTCTTTACGACGGATCATGTGGACATTGCGCTAGCCGACCTGCGCTACATGCGACCAAACCCCTTGGACCCCGACTCGAAGGAAAAACAGGCAAGAGCGGATCGGGACCGTGAACCAAAGGACCTTGGTAATGAACGCAATCGTTCGGAGATCAAGGAAACCGTGGTAATGCGTGACGCCTCCACACGGGACTTCTATAATTCGTACGATCCTCTTACAGCGACTTCAGGGATGAGGCAGGCGTATGAGCGGATGATGGCCAGAATGGATCCTGACGAAATAGCATTCATGGAACGCGATCTCCATTTCTATGAATTGACATTCGAGAACATCGGAGGCCTGGTCATGCCCCTGATCCTTGAATGGACATACGTGGATGGTGCCACGGAGATCGAACGTATCCCTGCAGAGATCTGGAAAACGGAAGATCGCGTCAGCAAGGTGTTCATCAAGGAAAAGGAAGTATCAGGAGTGGTCCTAGACCCTTACCTGGAAACCGCGGATTGTGACCTGAACAACAACAGCTGGCCACCCAGGATGGTGCCTACGCGTTTCGATGTTTACAAGCGAAAGGAATGGGAGCGCTCCAACCCCATGCAGATGGAACGCAGGAGCAGCGAAGGTTCAGGGACTGCTCCGTGACCATTGCAGATCTCGCCGATCACCTTCAACGGTGGGCTGAGATACACATTACTTTGCGCTGATCGGCGTCCGGATCGAAAACCGAACATTCATCAGTTCCGATAAGAAAGGAGCCATCTACCTTGGATCAATAAGAAGGAATGTTCAGCAAGGCGTGTGAATATGCGATTCGTGCCACGCTTTGCATAGCATCGTGCCGTGACGGGGACGAACGGATTGGAGTTACGGAGATCGCAGCACGTACGGATTCTCCGGAGGCCTTTACGGCGAAGATCCTCCAGAAATTGGTACATGCGGGCATCGTCATTTCCATGAAAGGGCATGGCGGCGGCTTCCAG
>JAHEFL010000493.1 GCA_024640205.1 Flavobacteriales bacterium
CCGTACTCTGAATGTCGCTGAACTGCCTTCTGGGGTTTACCTGACCGAATTGATCGATCGTGGAGGCAAGGCCTGGTGCGCCCGTTGGATCAAAGACCAGTAGACGTCTTTGGCTCGTTGTCGCTTACAATGTCGCGTTCAACAACCTCCCGCTCGCCAGCAACTTGTGCAGGTAAGGCCGCTTCAGCGTGTTCCTGATCGCCTGCACATGGTTCATGTTGTGGCAGTCGCTGCCCAGGAACTCATAGTGCCCTGCATCGATCAAGCGCTCGGCGATCTGCCTGGCCTGTGGGCCGTAGGCGCCGGATAACGCGACCAGATTGAGCTGGAAGTACACCCCGCGCTCCTTCATCCGCTCGTATTTGCTGAAGTCGTTGTACCAGAACGCGTACCTCTCAGGATGCGCCAAAATGGCCCGATAGCCCTGCGTCTGCATCTGGAATACCACGGAGAGCAACATCTGCGGCTCACTGATAAAGGGCAGTTCGAACAACAAATAGCGATCTCCGAAAGTGAGCACCTCGTTGGCCGTGACGCGTTGCTCCAGCTCGTGGTCCATGTAGTATTCCGCTGCTGCCTCAACCTCGATATCGAGGCCTATGCGGGCCACCTCGGAACGCACCTTTTCCAGACCCTCCAGGATGATGTCCGGTGTGTTCCGGTAACCATCGGCCATGCTGTGCGGTGTGGTCACCACCTTCCGGTAACCCAGCTCGCGCATGGCTGTGAGCAGTTCGATGGATTGCTCCAGACTTTGCGACCCGTCGTCGATACCCGGAATGAAATGCGAATGCATGTCGGCACCCAGCACCGAGAGGTCCGCCTCCGGAAGATCGCGCTCACGTGTTCCGAACAACCTACCGAACAGTCCCATGATCAGCGCGCCGCGTATTGGGCATCATAATAATCGCGATAGGCCCCGCTGGTCACATGTTCCATCCAGTCCGGATTGGCAAGGTACCAGTCAACGGTCCGTTCCAGGCCCTGCTCGAAGGTGATGCTCGGTCGCCAACCCAGCTCGCGCTCGACCTTGCCTGCATCAATGGCGTACCGCAGGTCATGGCCCGCACGATCGGTGACGTAGGTGATCAGCTTCGCACTCTCCCCTTCCGCACGGCCCAGCTTCCGGTCCATGATGCCACAAAGCAGATGTACCAGGTCGATGTTCTTCCATTCGTTGTGCCCGCCGATGTTGTATGTCTCACCGTTCACTCCCCTGTGGAACACCTCATCGATGGCGGCCGCATGGTCCTCCACCCAAAGCCAGTCCCGCACGTTCTCCCCTTTCCCGTAGACCGGCAACGGCTTGCTGTTCCGGATGTTGTTGATCATCAACGGGATCAGTTTCTCGGGGAACTGGTGGCTGCCGTAATTGTTGCTGCAATTCGTGATCACGAAAGGAAGCTTGTAGGTGTTCCCGTACGCCCTTACGAAATGGTCGCTGGCCGCCTTGCTCGCACTGTAGGGGCTCTGCGGGTCGTAGGGGGTCGTCTCCAGAAAGAGGCTGTCATCATGTAATGAGCCGTATACCTCATCGGTGCTCACGTGATAAAAGCGCTTGCCATCGTAGCCACCCTTCCAAGCCACCCTCGCCGCGTTCAGCAGGTTCACGGTACCGACCACATTGGTGGTGACAAAGGACATCGGATCGCTGATGCTGCGGTCCACATGACTTTCGGCCGCCAGATGGATCACGGCATCGATGTCATGCTCAGTGAAGACCTTGTTCATGGCCTCCGCCTCCCGGATATCGGCCTTCAAGAAAACGTAGTTCGATGCCTTCTCCACATCCCGCAGGTTCTCCATGTTACCCGCGTAGGTCAACGCATCGAGGTTGATGATCCGGTAGCCGGGGTACTTGGTCACGAAGCGCCGAACCACATGGCTGCCGATGAATCCGGCGCCTCCGGTGATGAGAATGTTCCTCTGTGTGCTCACAAACTCCAGTATCGAAGGTCCTCGATCCGCTTCCTGAAGATACCCTTCAGGTCGACCAGCACCCCCTTGGGTTTCAGCATGGACTTGAACCAGGCCTCGTCCTTGTTGGCATACTCCTCATGGTTCACGGCCACGATGATCGCATCGTAAAGTCCTTTGGCCTCGGGAGCGAGTTCGTAGCCGTATTCGTGCTTCACCTCGGCCGGTTCCGCATGGGGGTCGGTCACATCCACATGGCAGCTGAAGCTCTGCAGTTCCTTCACCACGTCCGCCACCTTGCTGTTCCGGATGTCCGTCACGTTCTCCTTG
>JAHEFL010000494.1 GCA_024640205.1 Flavobacteriales bacterium
TACATGCCGTTGATGTAGACAACGTCCCATGTCCGCTCCGAAAGGATCTCCCGCCATCGCTGGATGCTGCGACCCGAAGGAGAAGCGTACAGGACCCGCTCCCCTTGATCCAGGGTCACCCATTGGTCGGTCGGCAGCTCAAGGGACGAGCCATCCTCCATGTACTCGCGGTCCCCTGTAACGATGTGCATGTCCACCCGTCCACGAAGATGATCCACGAGGTTCACCATGCTTCGCACCGGACCGCCCGCCTTAAAGAACGGCTTATACCAATCGATGAACACGAGCACCTGTGGCCTGTTCATGCTTCAGTCCGCTTTCATAAGATCCAAGGCCGTGTCAGCCCAAGCTTCCGGATGCCACGCCGCTCCCAACTCCGCGCTGCGCGTACCCATGGCACGCAATTCATCATCCGACAGATGCATGGTCCTGCGAAGGGCACTCTTCAACGCTTCCTTGTCACCCGCCTTGAACAGGGTGCCGTTCTCCCCTTCCACCAGGAAGCGCTCCGCTGCACCCACGGCACTGCTCAGCACAAGTGGCATTCCTGCACAGGCATGCTCCTGCACCACGACCCCCCAGGGTTCGAACAGGCTGGGCAGCACGAAAACACCACACTGAAGTACGATGTCCTGCATCGCTGCTGGCTGCCTGAAGCCTAGATGCGTGATCCGTGGATGACGACCTGCGGGCGAGGTGGACACCGCGTCGAACAATTCACCCGTACCGGCGATCCACAATTCGTGATCACCCGCCTCCTGCTCCTCACAGAGTTCCGAGAATGCCTCGCACAGCAACTGATGTCCCTTGGTTGGGATGTAGCGCGCCACGCATAAGAATCGCCTCGGCCATGGTGCGGTGGCCGGACGCAGATCCCGGATCGTTGTGAAGGATGGTGTATCCGCGCAGTAGAAACCCGTTCGTATCGTCCTCTCGGCAAAGCCCAATTTCCTGAAATACCGGGCCTGGCGTTCACCGGTCACCCAGGCTTGGGTGAAGATGCGCCTCATACCGGTCCGGAAGCGCAGCACATTGGCCCACTGGCGCAGGCTTCCATTCCAGGCGGTATCGCTGCAGAGCACCACGCCCCTTCCCTTCGCCCTCATGGCGCGGCATGCTGCGAGGTATCCCGTGTCGATCCAGCCGCTCACGAACACATGGGAGGGATCGATACGAGCAACATGGCTCATCAGGGCGTCGTTGGAAAGCGCAGCGCGATCGATCCGTGCAATGCGCGTATCGCGTTGCTCAGCGAACGGGGCTTCCGCGTTCACTGGCCAATGGATCACATGCAGTTCGATGCCCGGACGCCGCGCCAGATGCTCCATGCAAGCCAGCACGTAGGGTGCCAATTCGGTATAGAGAAAAAGCACTTTCATACCCGGCAGCGGATCGACCATTGGCGCAAGGTCGACATCATCAACAGCTCTGTCGGTCAGAGTTCCTCATCGTATCCGAGCACGTCGCGCTTTTCCAATTTCTTCACCTCGCCCAGCTTTTCGAGCGCTTTGAGATCCATGCCCGCCTCCTTGCCGATGACGAGGAAGGTGTATTTCCGGCCTTTGATCTCCCTGTCGAAGAAGGCCTTCATGTCGGTCATGGAGATCCCCGGTATCGCAGCATACTGGTCCCTTCGGATATCGTGGTCGATGCCCAGTCGCTTGTTGGCCTCCCAGCTCCAGTAGATCCGTTGCCGTGTGATCCTGTCGCTGGCGATCACCTTCAACGCGGACGCCTTGGCATCCTCGAACTGCTCACTGGCTTCGGGCATCTCGTTCATCAGCACCAGCATGGCATCCACGGCATCGCCCAGCTTATCCGCCTGCGTGCCGATCGCAGCCCGCACGTAGTGCGCTTCATCCTTCTTGCCCGGTGAGGTGAAGTAGGCACGCGCAGAATAGGCCAGGGCCTTCGCTTCACGGATCTCCTGGAACACGATACTGGACAGCCCCGATCCGAAGTACTCATTGAACAGGGATGCATACGGCAGGATCTCCACATTGAACGGATCGGCCTTGCTCATCATCACCAACTCGGTCTGCACCATGTCATGATCGAGGTGGAACACCTTGTTCTCCGTCGTGGCGAGCTCCACGTATTCGCGAGGTTCAGGGATCGGCCTTCGCACCGCTGGAACCGTGTGCATCTTGTTCAATAAGGTGATGGTCTCCCGCGGTGCTTTGCGGCCGTAATGGAAGATGCGATGATCATGGCTGGTGAGCTGATGGATGCGGTCCACCA
>JAHEFL010000495.1:0-677 GCA_024640205.1 Flavobacteriales bacterium
CATGAGGAGGGTCCAATAGAGATATTGACCCAGAAAGTTGGGACTGAACAACCTGGCCATGAAGTCCTCCCCGTACCCCGGCAGCCATGCGCCGCTGAAAGCCACCAACGGCAACATGATAAGGCCCATGATGAAAAGCGCCTTGAAATAGGCATACTTCCGCAGGTAATTGCGGAGAAAGAAGATGTAGACCCCGCCTGCTATCAGGCCGGCAAAGAGTGAAGGAAGAAAGCGCTCATCGATGCGATCCCATAGCGTGCTGTCCACACCATGAGAGCGCAACGCATTGTGTTCGAACAAGGCAGCGAGGCATCCGGCCATCAACCAGCCCAGAACGATCCGCAGGGTACGCTGGGAGCGCAATCTGGTGGGCACAAGAAGTTCCTGCATGGCTTTGCGTTCCTATTCGCGGCGGGCAAAAATAGCTTGGTCCTTGGCCCCGGATGTGAAGCGATCGTTAATCCGGACCATTCGCAGTGGGATTACTTTTGCATCTCGGATGTCGGCACGCACTCTCCTTTTTACTTTGATCTCGTGCTGGAGTATGGCGTTCCCAAGCGATGGCAGCGCGTTCTATATCCGACTAAGTGGAGTGGTCACCGAGTACTTCACCGGTGATCCCATGAAGGGAGTGCAGATCCGCTTGGTGAAGGACAGCATTGAGCGCTCAACGGTGG
>JAHEFL010000495.1:687-2239 GCA_024640205.1 Flavobacteriales bacterium
TGGTTCCATCGGCCCGACCTTACCACGAAATTCGTGCGGATCGATGCCCGGGCCATTCCCATTCATCCGGACGTGCCTTTCTATGACATGGATCTACAAATGACCATGTTCACATGGATCGATGACTTCGATATGGCCATGTTCAATGAACCCATGGGGATCGCGGAGTACAAGCATTCGGTCCGGAATCTGAACTGGGATATAATGTATACCCAGGAGCGCAGGGAACTGGCGGCGCGGTTCATGATCGAGTACCAACGGGAAATTGATGCCCGGAGCAGGGCGCCGAGGTCATCTGCGGAAGAGCGGAAAAAACGACCCAGGAAACGCGCCAACTTCTAGGTTGCTGTCCGTATGTTCGTCCATCCAAGGGAAGGACCATGCTCGAACCAAGGAAGTGCTTGCCGCTTATCGCTGTCCTCCTATGCGTGAGTGCCCATGGCCAGGACTGGGATATCTATCTGAGCGGGAGCCTGAAGGATGCCCGTAGCGGACAACCCATACCATTCGGGGTCGTGGAGGTCTTCGATGAACTGGACACGGGATTCACGGCTTCGAGCATGGTCTCCGCATCCGGCGAATACTTACGGGAATTGTACAGCGGCCATATGGCTGCAGGCGGCTATTACGTGGTGGAGTTCATGGCGGCTGGATATCAATCGCGCATGGCTTTGTTCGATGTGGCCCAAGTGGAAAAGAAAAAGGGGGAGGCTACGGCATGGCGGATCACCATGAACGTGGAATTGGAGCCCATGGAACCCGGGATGCAACCTGTAGGTGCGTTGCTCGGCTACTGTGAGTGGCAGCGGTCCACGAGAACATTGCGGTGGAGTGATGAAAAGTCGCGCAAGGCTTTTCCCATAGACCGCTACGTGGAGCGAAGGATCCTTGCCCACGGTGCGGCCATAGATTCAGTATATGGCTTGAAGGGATTGATGGTCGATGGCGTCGTGCGTGACCAATGGACCAATGAACCTCTTGCCGATGTTCGGATCCGGGTCGATCCGGTCGTCGGGAAGGACTCGGTGTATCGTACGGACAATTACGGTTACTACGTGATGGTCCTGCCGCACGATGCAGTGTATCGCATGGAATTCAGCAAGTCAGGCATGGTGGCCAAACGGGTCGACGTGGACGTGACCTCGATCCCTGAGGAAGTACAGACCACGGGCTTTCGAGCCACGGTGGACATCCGCTTGTTCAATGACCTGCCCGATGAGGATCTGTCCTTCCTGCAGGAACCCATGGGCCGCATGAAGTACGACCAGGTTTCACGGAACATGGTCTGGGATATGGCGATCTCCAAACCGGTGATGGAACGGTTGGATGTCATCCTCAAGCGCCATGCCCCCGCCACAGGGAAAGGACGCTGATCTATTTCACTTGGGAAGTTGGCGTAGGAGATCGATCACCTCCCGAGCCTCGCGCACATCATGCACCCGCAGGATGGCTGCGCCCTTCATGAGAGCAACGGTATGGAGCGCGGTCGTTCCATTCAGTGCATCATCAGGGCTTGTGCCCAGGATATCATTGATCATCCGCTTCCGGGAAA
>JAHEFL010000496.1 GCA_024640205.1 Flavobacteriales bacterium
CTTGCCATGTGCGCCGTGGTTGTATTCGCTGTTAGCGGCACCGTTCAACGGCGAGTGTGCGACAAGGGTTACCCCATTGAGCGACCAGGCGGCCTGCATCCGGCCATATGAACAGGAAAAGCCGCCCATCGGGCGGCTTTTCTCACATTCATTCGATCTTATTCTTAGTCCCTTCGCGGACCGCGTTCCCGTGCCTCTCTGCGAGGTCGGTCACTGCGCTCCCTGCGTTCGCCATTCTCAGGTCGCTCCACATAGCCTTCCGGCTTCGGAAGAAGCACGCGGCGGCTCAATTTGAGTTTGCCGCTTCGCGGGTCCTTGCCCGTCACCTGGAACTCCACGATCTCACCTTCCTTCAACACGTCCTCCACCCGCTCCACGCGCTTCCAATCAAGTTCGCTCACGTGCAGCAGACCGTCCACCCCTGGCAGCACTTCCACGAAGGCTCCGTAGGGCATGATCGTCTTCACCTTGCCTTTGTAGTTCGCACCGACCTCCGCTTGGGGCGGATTGGCGATCGCATTCACCCGGGCAAGTGCCGCATCGATGCTGGCCTTGTTCTCGCTCATGATCTCCACGATGCCGCGACCATCCACTTCGTCGATGCTGATATGGGCACCGGTCTCGGCTTGGATCTCCTGGATAACACGACCACCAGGCCCGATGACCGCACCGATCGTCTCCTTCGGTATTTCGATGGTGATGATGCGAGGGGCGTGGTCCTTATAGTCGGAACGCGGTGCATCCAAGGTCTTCAGCATTTCGCCAAGGATGTGCAAGCGACCCTGTCGGGCTTGCTCCAGTGCCTGCGCCAGCACTTCGTATGGCAGCCCGTCCACCTTCATGTCCATCTGGGTGGCGGTGATACCTTTTTCCGTGCCACATATCTTGAAGTCCATGTCGCCCAGAAAGTCCTCATCACCGAGAATGTCGCTCAAGATCGCATGACGCTTTCCATCGCTGATCATTCCCATGGCGATACCGCTCACAGGCGCCTTGATCTTGACCCCGGCATCCATCAGGGCGAGCGTACCACTGCATACCGTTGCCATGGAACTGGACCCGTTGCTTTCGAGAATGTCGCAGTTCAGACGTATGGTGTAGGGGTTCTCCGGTGCTGGTGGGATCACCGGCTTCAGGGCACGCAGGGCCAGGTTGCCATGGCCCACTTCCCGACGACCGGGGCCACGGATCGGCTTCACCTCGCCCGTGCTGAAGCTGGGGAAGTTGTAATGTAGCATGAAGCTCTCGCTGGTCTTCTTCGTGGCACGGTCGATGGTCTGTTCGTCCATAGAACTGCCCAGCGTCAGCATGTTGATCGCCTGCGTTTCGCCTCGGGTGAAGATGGCGCTACCATGGGTACCAGGAAGCACGTCCACTTCACTCCAGATGGGGCGGATCTGATCCGTCTTACGGCCGTCCAATCGCTTGCCATGATCGAGGCATACGTTGCGCACTGCTTTCTTCTGGGTTTTCTTGAAGAAGCGACCGAGCATGGCCTTATCCGCCTTCTCCTCCTCGCTCAGCGTGGCAAGGCACTCTTCCTTGATCGCATTGAACTTCTCCATGCGCGCTTCCTTGGCGCTGGGCTCCATGGCATAATCGTAATACTTCTGATAGCAGAAGTCCATGATCTTTTTTCCGATGGCCTCGTCGTTGTTCTCGTGATCGTACGTCCGTTTGGTAAGGCTCTTGGGCACCATGGCGCTCAGTTCCTCCATGGCCACGCAATGCTTCTGGATGGCTGCGTGTGCGACCTTGATCGCCTCGATCATGTCGGCTTCCTGTACCTCCTTCATCTCACCCTCCACCATGAGGATGTCGCTCTTGGTACCGGCCACGATCAGGTCCATGTCGGCACCCTCCATTTCGGTGTGTGTCGGATCGATGATCATCTTTCCGTTCACACGGGCCACACGCACTTCGCTCACAGGTCCTCCGAAGGGAATGTCGCTCACGGCCAGTGCTGCGGATGCCGCCAAGCAGGCGATCGCATCGGCCGGGTTCTCCTTGTCGGCGCTCATCAGCGAGATCACCACTTGGGTGTCACCATGGAAATCGTCCGGGAACAGGGGGCGTAAGGCCCTGTCCACCAGGCGGCTGGTCAGCACCTCATGGTCGCTGGGACGCGCTTCGCGCTTGAAAAAGCCACCTGGAAACCGTCCGGCGGCACTGAATTTTTCACGGTATTCCACCTGAAGAGGCAGAAAGTCGATGCCCTCGCGGGCCTCTTT
>JAHEFL010000497.1 GCA_024640205.1 Flavobacteriales bacterium
CTGCTCCACCGGATGCCAAGGCCACCACATAAACGCCGGTGGCCAAATCCCCCACGTGCATGACCCGATCGGAGTGGATGATGCTCCTCTTCAATTCCCGGCCCGCCGTATCCCATATGATCACGATCTCACCCGGCCCGACACCGTTCACAATAACTTGCTCGTTCGCCGGGTTAGGGAACAGTCGTAGGCCATCGGGTACAGCGCTGGTCGCTTGCCCGGTCCCAAGCATGATGGGATCATAGGCACAGATCCGGAAAGTGCCCATGTTCGAGATATCCTGGTTGTGCCATACCCTGATGTAGGCCGGCAACTCGGGATCCAGTCCGGTCAGCTCCAAGATCGGGGTTCCCCCGTTGGCACAGCCTACCTCGGACAAAAGGGTGTCCAGTACCCCGCATTCCTCCGGCTGGTATACGGCAATGCCCAAGCTACCTGCCGAGACCAGCTCCGTACTTATCGCCAGTTCTCCGGATGGTGTAATGTCCGCATGGAACCACACATCATCCCCTACATACTGAGCCTCACCCCCACAGCTGGGCACCGCCCCTGAGAATTGTCCAGTGGACCAGGCCGTGGTCGCATCCATGAATTCGCACAGGTCCGTGATCACAAGCTCGGTCGCATCACAAGCCTCATCATTCGCTGGTGGGGAGGGGATGCTGCACGAAATGCTCAGTGTTCCCGTGATCATCTCATTGATCGCACAGGGGTCACCATCCACGTGCTCCCTGATCCGCATGTAATAGATCCCGTTCGTGGACGGAGCGAATTCCAAGGTCGGCAGACCATCCACCATCCCACAACCCTCATCGTCGAAGTCCGACCCATAAAAAACCGCAACCTGCGCAAATGCCGGCGGTCCGGTCGTGATGCTCAACGTAAGATCCGATACTTCGGTCGAGGTACAAAGCGAGATCATGTAGGACTTCCCAAAGCACAGGAACATCGGCACATTGCTCCCTGCGTTCACCTCGCCGGAATACTGTGCCGGACAGTCAGCGCAACCAGCACTGCTCGTAGGCAAAGCAGGACTGAATAGCGTAGGATTGAGGTTCGTACCTCCCATTCCGATGCACGGTTGGGCGTCGAGGCGGACCGAAAGCAACAGGAAGAATGCTAACAATACCTTGAATGGATCGATCTTCAACTTCATCATTTCAAGTGAACACGTGGAATATGCGAAACATGCCAGGAGATCATTACGAACCGGAGCGGCGCTTGGGTTCCCCCCGAAGACGCGGACAAGATAGATCCCCTGGCTCACGGCTCTCACACCGATCGGTCATTTGAACGGGTACGCTGATCCATTCACCGGAGCGATCAAGGAATATGAACATACCGCAACGGAGCGATCAAAGGGGCTCCCACCACCCTGACCAGGTAAATGCCTGCTGCCAGGTGCTCAAGATCGACGGTGCGACCCGCTCCGATGGTCAACGAATGGATCGCTCCTCCATTCACGGACTGAAGGAGCAACGTGCCTCCTTCATCCAAACCGCTCACCTGAACGGCACTCCTGCCAGGATTTGGGAACAGCCCAAATGATCCAGCGTCCAGTTCGTCGATCGACGTGAAATTCTCTATGGTGACCGTTGATGCCCAAACACACGAATTCATATCGGTCACTATCAAGGAATGGTCGCCAGGGGCCAGATCCTCCACGATCGCAGAAACCTCCACCCCGTCCAGCTGATACACATACGGTGGAGTACCTCCAAAGACCGACACCTCCAGCGTACCGTCATTGCCGTTCACCGCAGGTGAGGTCACAGTGGAAACGAACAATTCCGGAGGATCCGACAAGGAAACCGTCCCGATCGCTTCACAGCCATTCAGGTCGGTGAGCACGAATTCATACTCACCTTCATCCAGACCGGATAAGGAGGAACCGACCGAACCATTGTCCCAGGTCACGTTCCCGATCCCTGTTCCGCTCAGGTTGGAAAGCTCAATGGAACCCGTGGACTCTCCTGCACATGCCGGGTTCATGGAGGAATAATCCACGATCGGCACAGGGAACACCGTTACCTCCACCTCATCACCGATCCCTTGAACACCGAATTGGTTCGTCGTGGTCACCGTATAGGTCCCACTTTCCGATACTGTGATGAACTGCCCGGTATCACCCGTGCTCCACAGGTAGGATTCATGCTCCCCAGCATTCAAGACCACGGAACCGCCGTTACAGAACTCGGTCACCCCCTGGATCTCGATAACGGGTTGG
>JAHEFL010000498.1 GCA_024640205.1 Flavobacteriales bacterium
CGCCTGTCGGAAACTGTGCTCCGGACCTGGATGTCACCCCGGTGAACGACCTGTGGGGCGGCACGGGGACCGGCACCGGTGGCGGTGGGCTTTGGGCGCAGGCGAACACCGTGGAGACCCTCCTGCTGAACGGCCCGGGCAACATCTACACCGATAGTACGGGCATGGGTGGCGACTACTGTATCGGGATGCTCTCCACGTTCCAGGATGATCGTGCAGCCCTGACCCTGGATCGCGATACCCTGCCTTTCGTGAACCTCACCATGGACCTCTCCGCATTGGACGTGTTGGGATGCGGCGGGCCTTTCGGTGTGTCACAGCCCAGCATGCGGGTGGTGGTGTACGATACACCCAGTGGGATCTTCGACATCTTCTCGCCCGGAACAGCGCTGGACGAGGACACCCTTTACGGCCTTGCGCCCTTGGACGCGTTCACCCTGAATTGGGCGTCCGTGGCCACCGGACTGGACGTGAGCCAGGCCACCAACAGCAACGTCACCGTGCTGCTGGATCTGCTCACCAGCGGTTACGCGGTGTTCGACAACATTGAGATCACCGCATCGGTGACCGGTGTGGGGATCGCGGAAATGCACCGCCCTGGAGTTTCGTTCGCCTGGCCCAACCCGGTGCAGGATGCCATCCGCATCACCACGCCTGCCGGCCCTTTCACATGGATCATCTTCGATGGTCACGGCGGTGCCGTGGCGCAGGGACGGGCAAATGCCGGAGAACCCCTGCCGGTGGCCGGCCTGTCCGCAGGTCCCTACACGCTGCGCTGGAACACGACCGCAGCTTCCGGTGTGGTACGCTTCACCAAGGAATAGGGACCACGACTTCGCTGGCATTTCGATCGAAGGTTCTTTCGTTGAGGAACGCGGGATCGTGCGATGCGCGATGCTGCTTCATTTCCTGAGCAACCCGGACGCTATCTACACGTCACTATTGCATGTCCACTTTCCAATTCAAGTTCGTTTTTCCAGTAATTCTTTTCGTGCACAGCGCCGCCCTTGGGCAGTGCCCCACCGGCAACGTGACCATCAACAGCCAGGCCGACGCGGACAATTACGCGCTGAATTATGGCAACTGCGATACCCTGCCCGGTGACCTGACGATATCCGGCTTTGGCATCAACGACCTCAGTGCCTTCGCCGGGTTGGATGTGATCCTGGGCGATGTGGACATCAACAACCTGTTCCCCGGCCCCATGGACCTCTCCGGCTTTTCGGAGCTGGACGAGATCGGGGGCGAGTTGTACCTCTTCGCCAATTCCAGACTGCAAAGCCTGAACGGCCTGAACAGCATGGACCGCGTGGGCGGCGATGTGTTCATCAGCAGTTGCGATAGCATTCGCGAGGCCAACGGGTTGAACCAACTGGATGTGGCGGGCGGCAAACTCCAGTTCTTCAGCCTCACCGATTTCAAGCCCACTGGGTTGAACGATCTGGACACGGTGTACGGCGATCTTATCCTTATTCAAACGGATCTGAGCAGCACGGCCACTGCACCGAACAACCTGCTCTACGTTGGAGGTGAATTCTATTTCGGTGCCGATAATGCCACGCAAATGAACGGTGGCAATGCACTTACCCGGGTGAAGTCCTTCAGCCTCGGTTCCGGCGGACCGGCACTCCAGAACATCTCAGGTTTCAATGCGCTGGAAACGGTGGACAGCGTCTTCAACATCTCCTACAACGCATCGTTGACGAACCTGAATGGCTTCAATGCGCTGGATAGTATCGGGCATCGCTTCGCCATTCTGAACAATGCTTCGCTGGGCACGATCAACGGTTTCGGCAACCTCGGTTATTCGTGGAATTTCTTGGTGTACGGTAATGACGTGCTGAGCAGCCTGAACGGTTTCGATCACCCCATCACCATCCCGGACCACATGCAGATCAACAACAACCCCCTACTCTCGGTGTGCAATGTGCAAGCGGTATGCGACCACCTGATCGCCAACCTGTCCTCCTCTATTTACAGCAATGCCATTGGTTGCGAAACCACGGCCATTGTATATGGGCAATGCCTTTCCACCAGCGTGAGCGAAGTTGTTCCGCAGGACCTCATGCTATCCGTGTACCCCAACCCGGCGCAGGATGCCATCCGTATCACCACGCCAGCAGGCCCCTTCACATGGATCATCTTCGATGGGCGCGGCGGTGCCGTGGCGAAGGGACGGGCAAATACCGGAGAACCCCTGCCGGTGGCCGGCTTGTCCGCAGGTCCC
>JAHEFL010000499.1 GCA_024640205.1 Flavobacteriales bacterium
ACCCCATGCCCACCGAGGCCGAACTGGAAAGCAAACCAACGCGGGTAGCCTATCCACAGACCAAGATCCGCTTTGGGCACTACGGAAAACTCGTGGAGCGGATGATCGCGGATTGTGCAGCGATGGAACCTGGCGAAAAGCGGGATGCCTATGCCGAGGTGATCGCCAACCACATGAAAAAACAGTTCCTGACCTGGAACCGGGATACGGTGCCTGATCCACTGATCATGAAGGACCTGGCCGAATTGAGCAAGGGGAAGGTGAAGCTCAAGGAGGACGTGCAACTCGCCCATACCGCCGATATCCTGCGGGCCCAGCAAAGCGGGCCGCGCAACCAGGTGGAGGTCCAACGTCGCCGCAGCGGTGGCAAGAAGCGCAACCGGAACAGGAAGAAGAGGTATTGAAGGTCGTCCCGGGCGGAGCCCGGAATAACAGGATGGATGGGTTGAGGGTCGGACATTGGTCACGTTGAGGGGGTGCCTCCCGGACCGGATGCCAACTGCTTTCGATATGCTAGTACGACCGCGTTCTCCTTTTCCGTGATTCCCGATCCTTCCACAGTCTTTCGTGTAAAGTCCTCCGTTGATACATGGCCAATGCCACGTCCATCGTTGTTGCTTTGATGGTCCGCACTCAAATCGTGGATGACGCATCAGCATGGGAAGTTTCCGCATTGAAGGAGGTCGTCGCTTGAAGGGTACGCTGATCCCGCAGGGTGCCAAGAACGAGGCGCTGCAGATCCTCTGCGCCGTGCTGCTGACCGAGGAACCGGTGGAGATCCGGAATGTGCCGGACATCGTTGATGTGAACAAACTGATCGACCTGCTCCGCCATATGGGGGTGCTTGTCGAACGCCTGAACGACACCGACTACCGGTTCACGGCCAAGGACATCGATATTGAGTTCTTCAAGAAACCCGAGTTCAAGAAAATGGGCGGCGGCCTGCGAGGCAGCGTGATGATCGTTGGTCCGCTGCTCGCCCGGTTCGGAAGGGGCTACATCCCCACGCCAGGTGGCGATAAGATCGGGCGCAGGCGTTTGGATACGCACTTCATCGGCTTCCAACACCTCGGCGCCGAATTCGAGTACGATGCCAAGGAAGGGTTCTACAAGGTGGAGGCCAAGCGGCTCAAGGGTGCGTACATGCTGCTGGATGAGCCGTCGGTGACCGGGACCGCGAACATCGTCATGGCCGCCGTGCTCGCGGAGGGGCGCACTACGATCTATCACGCGGCCTGTGAGCCCTACCTCCAGCAGCTTTGCAAAATGCTGAACCGCATGGGCGCGAAGATCGAGGGCATCGGCAGCAACCTGCTCACCATTGACGGAGTGGATTCCCTTGGTGGCACGGAGCACCGCATGCTTCCCGATATGATCGAGATCGGCAGCTTCATCGGCCTCGCGGCAATGACCCGCAGCGAGATCCTCATCAAGGACACCGGCTATGACCAACTTGGATGCATCCCGGACGTCTTCCGCAAATTGGGTATCACGGTCATCCGTCAGGGCGATGACATACTCGTCCCTGAGCAGGACCACTACACCATTACGACGTTCATCGACGGGAGCATCATGAGCATCAGCGACCACCCCTGGCCTGGCCTTACCCCTGACCTGCTGAGCATCGTACTGGTGGTCGCCACCCAAGCCAAGGGGAGCGTGCTCATCCACCAGAAGATGTTCGAGAGCCGCCTGTTCTTCGTGGACAAGCTGATCGACATGGGAGCGCAGGTGATCCTTTGCGACCCGCACCGTGTGGTGGTGAACGGCCATGATCATCAACAACCCCTTCGCGCGATACGCATGACCAGCCCGGACATCCGTGCCGGCGTGGCCCTGCTCATTGCCGCCTTGAGCGCGGAGGGGACGAGCATCATCGACAACATCGGGCAGATCGATCGAGGCTATCAGCACATCGATACCCGGCTGAACGCTTTGGGGGCGCGCATCGAGCGGATGGAATGATCGGTGGCGCTGGATCCCCATTCCGGCATGTTCTTGGCTATGGCCGACGGGTCTCGTACAAATTACCTTTGCCCCATGAAATTCAGCACGATCATGTCCAAGATGCGCATTCTTACCATTGCCGCTGTCGCGCTGTTGGCGATCTATGGGTTCAGCACCCGACTGGGTGGTGATGCCGATGGATCCGGTGAAAAAATAGGCACGGCCATAGGGGACAAGGCACCGGAGATCGCCTTCTTCAACCCGGACAGCACGAAAGTG
>JAHEFL010000500.1 GCA_024640205.1 Flavobacteriales bacterium
TCAAGCACAATGCACACACGCATCCCGAGTTCGGACCCACCAGCGGGCTCCTCACCGATACCCTCTTCATTCCCGACAGCGGACATGACTTCAGCGACAATACGGGCTATGAGATCCGGTTGACCGTGATCGATGCCGATGGTCTCTCGGGTCATGATACCGTACAGGTATGGCCGGACAAGGTGGACCTGAATTTTACGAGCGTTCCGAGCGGTATGCGGATCCTCGTGGACGGACTGCCCTACACCACACCCTTCGTCAAGGATCAGGTCAAGGGTTTCATGCATACGGTGCAGGCCACTGCGGAATGCGTGGGAGGCCTGCAGTATGATTTCGTGGAATGGTCGGACGGAGGCGCCGCGTCCCACACCATCATGGTCCCTGACGTGGATACCACCTATACGGCCTCGTTCACCAACACCGGCACCTGTCTTCCGGATGACTGCGGAACGATCACGAACGGTCTCGTCCTGCAGCTGGAAAGCGACCTTAACGTGGTTACCGTGGCCGGAAGTGAGGTGGGCGGATGGCTCGATCAATCCGGGTATGGGAACGACCTGTCCGCAAGTGGGGGGCCGGAGCTGTTCGCCGCCGGCGGACCATCGAACATGCCTTTCCTCCGCTTCGATGGCGTGGATGATGAACTGCATCGGATCGGAACGCTGACGCAATTTCCGGCCGGCAATGAGGACCGCACCTTGTTCTTCGTGGTGAAGTATGTGGATGCGGACGTGCCTGCCGGCCTCAGCTACGGGGGTGCTGGCGCCAACGGGTCCTTTGGGACCATCGCGGACAGCACAGGCGTACTGGCCGTCCAGGGTGGTGGAAGCGCGAACGACCTGCTCAGTACCGTTCCAGGGGAGGGGGCAGGCTGGTTGCTCCAGTCCGTTCGCGTGGACAACGGTACCGTGGACCATTACAAGGATGGTATCCCCATCGGCTCCTTCGCTCACGACCACGCTACGGCGCTGGACAAGCTGGTGATCGGTGCGGAGATAGGTGGCCCCGGGTATGTGGGGATGGATGTGGCAGGAGCGTATTTGTACGACCGGGCCCTCAGCGATGTGGAAATGGATCATGTGGTATCCTACGTACAGACCAAGTTCTTCGAACGTTCCTGTGCGTCCTGTGGCATTAACGGCGTGATCGTGGGTGCGCAGGGGGAATGCAACAGCGTGACGGGGACCTACGACCAGGAGCTGACCATTGCGTACGCCAACGCTCCCGTGAGTGGCTTGCTCGAAGTGCTGGGGCAGCAGTTCCCCATCACAGGGAGTCCACAGACCATCACGCTCACGGACCTGCCGGCCAATGGACAACCGGTGGTCGTCACGATCAACTTCACGGAAGACCCGGAATGTCAGCGATTCTACACCGGCTTGTTCAGTGCGCCTGCACCCTGCCCCGAACTCTTCGTGGATGCACGGGTATTCCTGCAGGGTGCGTATGATGCCGAGCTGGGCACCATGAACGATGACATACGTACCGCTGCCTTGGTGCCCCTTGTGGAACCATACACAGGGATCGCTTATCCGCATGTTTCAGGAGGTGGTGAGGGTACGACCGCACCGGTCCTCGCGATCACCGGGAACGATGCCATCGTGGATTGGGTGGTACTTGAATTGCGGGATGCGACCGACCCCTCGGTCGTGCTTATCACACGTTCCGCGTTACTCCAACGCGATGGGGACGTGGTCGATCTGGACGGTGTTTCACCCGTCCGTTTCGGTCATCCTGCGGGCAGCTATCATGTGGCGGTCCGGCATCGCAATCACCTGGGTGTCATGACGGCGTCCCCGGTCGCGCTGAACGGCACCCCGCTGCTGGTGGACTTCACGACCGATGCCACGGTGGTATGGGGTGTCGATGCTCGAATGTCGATGACAGGAACCTTCCCGGCGCAGGTGCTCTGGTCCGGCGATGTGAGCTTCGATGGTGAGGTCAAATACACAGGTTCGGCCAACGACCGCGACCTCATCCTGCAGCGCATCGGCGGTTCGGTGCCCACTAACACGGTACCAGGCTATTACGGGGAGGATGTGAACATGGACGGCGAGGTGAAATACACGGGACTCGGGAACGATCGTGATCCCATCCTCGTGAACATCGGTGGGGTGGTGCCTACATCCGTCCGTGCGGAGCAGCTGCCGTAGAGCGTTCATGTCGGTCTGCCGGCACTATCGGTAAGCGCGTTCCTTGTTTCGCGCGGGGTGCTCGTGCAGCGTG
>JAHEFL010000065.1 GCA_024640205.1 Flavobacteriales bacterium
TCACTCCGAAGGTGAACCTAAGGGTGGGAGGGAGCAATCCGCAGATGCGTCTCGGGCGGGCCTTGGTATTGAGCGATGCTGCCCATTCCTTCGGCGCTCGGATCGATGGGAAGCCATTGGGAACGCAGGCGGACATCACGGGATTCAGTTTTCATGCTGTGAAGAATCTGACCACGGCGGAAGGTGGTGCATTGGCTTTTACCCTGCCGGAACCATTCGATCTGGAGGAAGTGTACTCCTGGCTGAACATGATGGCGTTGCACGGTCAAAGCAAGGATGCCCTCGCCAAGATGCAGCCCGGTGCCTGGAGGTATGACGTCCAGCAGCCCGGGTTCAAGTGTAATATGACCGATGTGCAGGCCGCCATCGGCTTGGTGGAATTGGAGCGATATGATCGCGAAACATTACCGCGACGCAAAGTCATATGCGAACGCTACGCGGAGGCGTTCAAGGATGATGATCGCTTTGTACTTCCCTGCCTATCGGATGCCGAAAGGGAAAGCAGTTACCACCTGTACATGCTCCGAGTTGCCCAAGCTTCCGAGGAGCAGCGGGATGCGATCATTGCGGAGATCGCGCGTCACAAGGTCAGTGTGAACGTTCATTTTGTTCCGCTACCCATGCTTACGTTCTACAAGAGCGAAGGGTATCGGATCGAGGACCATCCCAACGCGTACAAGCATTATTCCAGGGAGATCAGCCTGCCGGTCTATTACGATCTCACGGATAAGCAGGTGGATACCGTGGTGAAGGTCGTCAAGGAGGCGGTATCCAAGGTGATCGGATGAGCTCCTCATGGTGAAGCGGGCTATTGATATTCTTCTTTCCTGTGTCGCGCTCCTCCTTCTTTTGCCGGTCTTTGTTGTGATCACACTGCTGGTCATGCTGACCTCGGCAGGTGGCCCTTTCTTTCGTCAGGCGAGGGTAGGTCGGTTCGGGCGGACGTTCCAATTGCTGAAGTTCCGGACCATGCGTATCGGAAGCGAGGCCCTTGGACAGATCACGGTGGGGGCCAGGGATCCACGGATCACCCAGGTGGGATACTTGCTTCGGCGGACCAAGCTGGATGAGTTGCCGCAATTGATCAATGTGCTGGTCGGGGACATGAGCATCGTAGGTCCAAGGCCGGAGGTGCCGCAGTACGTTGGCCTATACACCGAGGAACAGCGACAGGTCCTGATGGTACGCCCCGGACTCACCAGCGCGGCCAGCCTTGCCTATATCAACGAGAACGAGATCCTCGGAAGGAGCCCTCATCCTGAAAAGACCTACACCGAGGTGGTGATGCCCGCCAAGCTCGCAATGGACCTCGCCTACGTTCAGGAACAAAGCCTATGGCTCGATATCCGGATCATCCTTGGTACCGCACGCAAGCTCCTGGTCGGCTAATGAATTGGCAGCAACTCGCGCTTGCCCCTCGATCACGCCTCTTCCTCCTTTCCTAAGAGGTCCCGAAGCCGTTCCAGATCCTCGGCGCGTTCGCTGTCCCCCATTTTTTGGTAGCTGTTCGCCAGGTTGTTCAACTGACGGCGGATGATCTCGAGGTTGGAGCAAGGCACGAAGAAGGAGGGACGCGGATCGATGTTCAGCTTCGAAAGGAACTCGTTGATCTCATTCCTTCCGAGGATATCACCCTGGCTGAAGGCGTTCACGTAAAAAAGAACGACCTCTTCGCCTTCCTGGCCAGCGTCGGCACCGCCGATGCTCTCCTCATCCAGATAGGCCAGCACGAAATGATTGGGCAGGTTCACGCCCCGCATGGGCAGGCCCAGATCCTCGGCCAACACCTGGTAGATGATGGCGAGCGAGAGCGGATTACCCTTGCGGCTGTCCAGCACCTCGTTGATGTAGCTGTTCTGCGGGGCGTGGTAGTTGCGCTTGTTCCCCTTGAAACCGTGGACCTGGAAGAATATGTGATTGAACACGCGTACCTTCTCAAAGGCCGTGAGGTGGTCGTTCAGTTCCAGCCAGATATCCTGTCGCACGGAGGCCAGTCGAGCCTTCACCTTCATCTCGTCCATGTCCGGATATCGGTACCGGCTGATGATCAGCGCACCTTCCAGGAGGTCTTCGCAGCCTCCTTCCTTCCAGGCTTTTAATCGGTCCGTAACGCCGCCAAGGTGTATGGTATGCAGGATATCCTCGATCCGGTTCCGGAAAAGATCACCCAGGTCATCATACTCCCACGCCCGTTCCAGAACAGGCACTACTTCATCGCCCAACGATACGATCCGGTTCCTCACCTCCGTGTAAATGCCCTCGTCGGGGTCATCGATCAGGGTGATCAGGGCGCGTATCTCGTTGGTGCTCATGGTTCAGAAGACCTAGGCATATCCTGCAGGACGAAACTATCGGGGTCATCACCTCGATCGGGCTTCCCCAAGATCTTGTTTCCACAAGGTAACTGTTGATGATGTGGACCACCATCTCATCCAGAGAGGCGTGTCGCGACCGGATCCCGGCAGCACCGCAGGAAAGCAGGTGTGCCGGAGAACTACTTCCGGTCCTTCAGCGCAACGTAGTCCCGCTTCGTGGCTCCGGTATAGATCTGCCGCGGACGACCGATCGGCTCCTTGTTCTCCACCATCTCCTTCCATTGAGCGATCCAACCTGGCAGACGACCGAGTGCGAACATCACGGTGAACATGCGGGTGGGGATACCAATGGCCCGGTATATGATCCCGCTGTAGAAGTCCACATTGGGATAGAGCTTGCGCTCGATGAAGTAATCGTCCCTCAATGCGATCTCCTCCAGTTGCTTCGCGATGTCCAGCACGGGGTCGTTCACCCCCATCTTCTTCAATACATCGTCACAGGACTTCTTGATGATCCGCGCCCGTGGATCGAAGTTCTTGTAGACCCGGTGACCGAAGCCGAAGAGACGGAATGGATCGTTCTTGTCCTTTGCTTTGTCCACCCATTTGCGGATATCCCCGCCATCATTGCGGATGGTCTCCAGCATCTCGATCACTTCCTGGTTGGCACCTCCATGCAGGGGCCCCCACAGTGCTGCAATGCCGGCACTTATCGAACTGTACAGGTTGCTCTGGCTGCTTCCCACGATGCGCACCGTGCTCGTACTACAATTCTGCTCGTGATCGGCGTGCAGGATCAACAGTGTGTTCAACGCACTGGCCACCACAGGGTCCACCTTGTATTCTTCGGTGGGCAGGCCGAACATCATGTACAGGAAATTCTCCACGTAGTCCAACTTATTGTTGGGGTACATGTACGGGTGTCCCAAATTGTTCTTGTAGCTGATGGCGGCCAGCGTGGGCATCTTGGCGATGAGGCGGTAAATGGTGCGCAGTACCTGTGCCTGTGGGCGATGTGGGTCCTGGCTGCGAGGATAGAACGTGCTCAGCGAACTCAGCATTGCCGAAAGGATGCCCATGGGGTGGGCGTTGCTCGGATAGTGCTCAAAGAACTGCTTCAGGTCCTCATGTACTAGGGAGTGGTACCGTATGTTCCCTTCGAATTCCTCCAACTGTTTGGCGTTCGGCAGGTCCCCGAAGAGCAGGAGGTAGGAGACCTCCAGGAAGCTGGCCTTTTCCGCCAACTGATCAATGGGGTATCCGCGGTACTGAAGAATGCCTTCTTCGCCGTCCAGGAACGTTATCGCGCTGGTGGTGGCACCGGTATTCTTATAACCGAAGTCCAGCGTTATATACCCGGTCAAGTCACGCAGCTTCCCAATATCGATCGCTTTTTCGCCCTCGCTGCCAGTAACGATGGGCAGTTCAAAGGTCTTGCCATCCAGGATCAACTGCGCTTTCTCACTCATTGTTCGTTCGGGGAAAAATGTTCGTTTTTATTCGACGGGCCGCTAAGGTAGCAAAGAACAAAGCGCGCCCTGACCTTGTTCGTTAAACGATGAAAGCCCCATGCACACGGGGCTTTCAATGGTATCCATCAGACCATGTTCAAGGCTTCGTCCAATGGCTATTGAACGTTCCCATGTAGGTCTGGTAATCCATTTTCTTGTAGTGCCCCTCACCGAAATAGCCCAGGATCGGCTCCATCTGCTCAGGGGTCATATACCCCTGGACAGGTGCCAATACGTTGAGGTCGCTATCTATATAGACGACCGTGGGGTAGGCGATCCTGCCGTTCACATTGGCGATCATGTGGGTGAGGTGATGTGTTCCGTTACGTCCCCCTGTGCGTGCGGGATCGAAGTCCGGATTCTCCAATTTCGTACCGTTCCAATTCACCGGATCACCGCTCTCAGCATTGAATTTCACGGCATAGAAATGCTTGTTCACATAATCCGCCAATTGAGGGTCGCTGAACGTGTTCCGGTCCAGCATTTTACAGGGACCGCACCAGATGGTGTACACGTCGATGAACAAAGGCTTCGGGGCTTTTTTGGTCCGGGCCTGTGCCTCCTCGATGCTGATCCATTGGATGCCTTTGGATACAGGAGTTTGGGCGTTCAGGACCAATGGGGCCAGAAAGAGGAGTGCAAATGGGATGCGCATGATGATGTGTATCGGTCCGCAGTGTCTCAAGCTTCGTGCCGGAACAGCGATCAACGAATTCCGTGCATCAATCGGTTCAGGAGACCGGAGAAGATCACCAGCACCAATCCGATACCCACTGTGACATAGCCCATCGTACTGTACACGTCAACATAGTTGGCAAGCGTCTCGGACGCAGTTGCAACGACCCCCTCCGCGCTATCCTCCACGCCGGTGAATTTGGCGATGATGCCGGCCACGAAATTGGAAGCGGAGAAACTCAGGAACCAAGCTCCCATGGCGGTGCCGGTCATGTCCTTCGGAACCAATTTGGTCACCATGCTCAGCCCGATCGGGCTGAGGAAGAGTTCACCTGTCGTATGCAACAGGTATAGGAAGACCAGGGTCCACAGGGGTACCAGGTAATCCGGGCTGACGAAAGCGTTCCCTAAAAGGACGACCAGGTATCCCAACCCGAGCTGCATGATGCCCAATCCAAATTTCATGGGAATGCTCGGGTTCTTCTTGATCTTGTTCAGGTAAACCCATAAGATGCTGAAGATGGAGCCGAACAGGATGATGAATAGCGGGTTGAAGAACTGGGTGGTCGCAGCCCCCATCTCGAAGCCACCCACGTTGCGGTCCACGTTCCGTTCCGCGAAGAGCGTAAGGGAAGAGCCTGCCTGTTCAAAGCACGCCCAGAAGACGACATTGAAGAACATGAGGATGATGAATACGATCATCCGGTCGCGAAGGACCTGGCCCTCCTTGATACCTCTCATGAGCAGGCTTCCGATCACGTAAACAGCAACTGCTACCAAAAGGTAACCCACCACTTCATTATTCAGGATCAGGAAGTAGAGCAGGGGAATGGTAAGCAATGATCCAAGCACAACGGTTTGGAATTGGGTGATGGGACCGAGGTAGGCCTTGTGCAGCTTCTCCGGGTGCGGTGGTTCGGCCACATGGCGGTACGTGTTCTGCCCGATGATGAAGAAGATGATCCCTAGGATCATGCCGATACCGGCCAATGCGAAGCCGTATTCGAATCCGAACTTGTCGCCGACCTCTGCACAGATCAGCGTGCTCAGTAGTGCGCCGATGTTGATGCCGATGTAGAAGATGGTGAAGCCTGAGTCACGGCGTGCATCGCCATCCTCGTACAATTTGCCCACAATGCTGCTGATGTTCGCCTTGAAGTAGCCGTTGCCCACGATGATGGCTCCCATGCCCAGGTAAAGCCAATGGTCCGTGCCTCCAAGGATCATGAACTCCCCGATCGCCATCAGGATCCCACCCAGTATCACCGCGATACGATACCCGAGGATCTTGTCCGCGATCTTTCCGCCCAACACCGGTGCGGCATAGACCAGTGCCGTGTATGCGGCGTATATGGAGAACGCTTCGTTGTCGCCTTTCATCAGCGACTTGATCAGATACAGCGTCAGCAGAACGCGCATGCCGTAATAGGAGAAGCGCTCCCACATTTCGGCCATGAACAGCACATAGAGGCCGCGAGGATGCCCGGTGGTCGTCGTTGGTTGGGTCATGGAATGAGGGTGAGGGTTTGCCGCGAGGGTCGCGAAGTGGCCGAATATAGTCGGTTAAAGGATCTAAGACCTGTTCGCCAGGCCGGGTGTAGGTTCGGACTGATCAAAGATTGCGCTTCAACCACTCGGTCATCAGTGTGTAGAGATGCATGCGCGTAGGTCCGCCGTAGATCCCATGGTTCCGGTCGGGGTAGGAGAACTGGTCGAATTGTTTGTTCGCCTTCACCAGCGCATTGATCATCTCCGCAGCGTTCTGGAAATGCACGTTATCGTCCGCCATGCCGTGGATGAGCAGGTATTTCCCTTTGAGTTTGCTCACGTGGTCGATCGGGCTGTTGCGATCATACCCATCCCCATTGTCTTTCGGCAGCCCCATGTAGCGTTCCGTATAGATGGTGTCGTAGTACCTCCAGTTGGTCACCGGTGCCACGGCGATCGAGGCCTTGAATACATCCGCGCCCTGCGTGATACAGAGGCTGCTCATGAATCCGCCATAGCTCCAGCCCCAGATCCCGATCCGGTCCTTGTCCACCCAGCTTTGTTCGCCGAGCCAACGGGCCGCTGCGATCTGGTCCTCGGTCTCGTATTTGCCCATCTGGCCATAGGTCACATGGCGGAACTCCCGTCCCCTGCGGCCCGTGCCGCGACCGTCCACACAGACCACAGCATAGCCTTTGCGTGCCAGCATGGTGTACCACAGGTGGTTCCGGCCCTCCCACTCATCCAGGGTCTCATTGCTGTTCGGTCCACTGTACTGGGTCATCAGTATCGGGCAACGTTCACCCTCCTTGAGTCCCGGTGGCTTCAGCATCCACCCATTAAGTGTGATCCCTTTGTCGGTCGTCAGCGTGAAGAACTCCTTCGGCACCTGACCGTATTCCGCGATCGTTTTTTTCAGCCGCTCGTTGTCCTTCAGCACCTTAACCTGCCTGCCGTTCTCATCGTGAAGCGTGACCACAGGTGGTGTGTTCAGCGTACTGCGGGTATTGATGAAGTAGCGGAAGCCCTCACTGAATTCCGCATCGTTCTTGCCACCTTTCGGCGATAGTTCACGGAGGCCTTTGCCGTTCAAGCCCACGGTGAGCACGGCCTGCTCTGCCGGGCTATTGTTCGCACCGGTGAAGATCACCCGCTTCTTGCGGTCATCGACGCCCATCACCTCCACCACGTCCCATTCACCGGAGGTCAGCGCCATCGGATCTCCGCCAAAAGGCACATAGAGGATATGGTTCCATCCGCTCCGTTCGCTTGTCAGTACGAAACCTTTGCCGTCGGCTGTGAAGTGCAGATCATCCGTTACTTCCACATAGGTATCGCTGGTTTCCTTGTACACCACGTTCGGCACGGGCGGCACGGCGCGTTGCCGAAGATCCACGGTCATGATCTCCTTCACCTGCTGCAACCGGTCCATGCGCATGAACCAGAGCACCTCATCATCCGCGGTGAAGCCAAGGCGGGCTATGTATTCCGCATCGTGCGGGATCAGGGTGGTCTTTCCGCTCGCCAGATCGTAGACTCGCAGGCTCACGGTA
>JAHEFL010000501.1 GCA_024640205.1 Flavobacteriales bacterium
GAATTCACCTGCAAGGCATGGGTATCGAACCCATCCGAGCTCACCCAATAGATCCGCGTCTTGGAGCCACCACAGATCAGTTTGGCCACGATCTTCAATGCATAGGATAGTCCGGCACCAGGGGCGCTGCCCGTTGGATAGAGCGTGCTCATGTTACAGCCGGGGACCGCAGCCGCATTGATCGCATCGCCGTACAGATCGGTCTGTCGTTGAACGGTCCTGATCTGATCCAACTTGCCGCCGCTGCAATTCATTCCCACGGGATCCACGTATGCGTTGGGAGCCAGATCAAAGGGGTCCAAGGTGTTGTATATGGAAGAGCCCATACTCATCCCATTGAACTGCAACCCTGCACTGATCGGCGCTCCCACACGAATGGCCAATGGATCCGGCATCGTCGCGTTCGGATATCCCACCGGGAAATTCGGATACTCCAGATTGAGGTAGCGACCGATCCAACCACTGTTCAGCAGTTGCTCGCTGTCCGCACCGGTCTCCCAGATATCCGTACTGCGGAAGTGGGACAAGTTGGGATTCGGATAACCAACACCTTGAACAATGGATAGCTTGTTCGAATTCCAGAGTTCCTGCAGCCCGCTCAAGGCCGGATGAAGGCCCGTGGCACCACCCGTGCCGCTTAAAGGCAATACCTGCCCTTCCGGGATCAACACGTTCTCCCGCAGCTGGCTCAGCACGCTGTACTGATCCAAAGGGATCACAGTGTTCAAACCATCATTGCCCCCATATAGTTGCACGATCACGAGCACGCGGTCCTCGGCCGCATCACTCAGCATCGGCAACATCATGGGGTTGTTGAATCCACGCACCGTGAACCCGCTGACCGTGGCCAGCGACATGGAGCGGAGGAAATCCCTGCGGTGCATGCTCATGGCTTAATGAAGATGATGTTCACCGGCCTCCAGCATATCGAGGAAAAGCGAACGCAGGATGTCCGGGACCATTTGAGCATCCGGGTTGGATGTGTTCGGATCAGCCGAGTAGATATTGAACGCGTTCGTCCAGTATTGGTCCGTGGACTGTCCATCGAGCAGGAAATTGGTCTTGAGTTGATCCTTCACCTGCTGTGATACGGGGACCGCGAACAACAGTTCCGTCGCCTCGTCGATCAAGGCGATGGGATCGGCGGGATCGCTGAATCCCTGCACGAAGGCCACCAGGTCGATCCGGAACTCGAGGTCACGGCTAGCCGGGTCATAGAGGTTGCCAGGCGTGGTGAGACCATTGCTGACAAGGCCCCTGATCGTATTCCTGCGGGCCGGATAGCTCGCCGTATCCATCCAGGTATTGTCAAACGTGGGGTGCAAATAATAGGCAGGCCAACCGGCCACGTTCGGGGGATCCGCTATGCTTTGGCCACAATAATCGGTGGAGGAATACAAGGTGTTCCACACGTGATATTGAGCTTCCATGATGGAAGGATCGGGCATCGGTAGTCCGAACATCCTCACATCCCCAAGGACGAGATCGACCGGACTCTTGATCATGCAGGCACGCACATCGGCATTGAAGAAATGCGCGCTCGTGAGCAAGGCTTCCATGACCTGCCGCATCTGGTCGGGCGCGCCGGCGTTATCCCTGAAGATCTGTGCCAGGGGTTCGATCACGTCACTTTCGACCGTCGCATCGATCTCACCATGGACGAAGAAGCGGTATACCTTCCGCGCAATGAACCTCGAAACCTCGTCCTTCGCGAAGATCATGTCCAACAGGGCATGTACTTCATTCTCCCCGCCGGTCGTTCCTCCCTGCCCTTGTATCACCGTATTGTTGAAGAACGCACTGAACTGCTTGTTCGTGGTATCGTGGTCGCTCGGTATGTAGATCCTCGTGGCCAGCACAGGCTCACTGTTGATGACATAACGGATCGTCCATCCGGTAAGGATCTTGGCGGCCTGTTGCACATCCCCCTCGGTGTAGCCGCTACCCTGACCCAGTGTGAACAATTCCATCAACTCACGGGCATAGTTCTCATCCGGTGCATCATTCACGTTGAGGAAGCCGTTCAGATAAAGCAGCATCGCCGGATGCAAGGTGACATCGAACATCAATTCCCGGAAATTGCCAAGGCACTGATCGCGCAACATCTGATCGTAGCGGTACATGGCATCCGGTGTGAACACAGAGAACACCTGCGCCACGAGGTGATTGCTCCAGAAGAGCTTCATCTTTTCCCTAAGGTTCCTGTCCTGTCCCAC
>JAHEFL010000502.1 GCA_024640205.1 Flavobacteriales bacterium
GGATCACGGCCCACCTGAAACAGGATGCACGGGTTGAGGAGGTGGCGTACAATGCTGCCGTAGTGGAGAACATCGAGGCCAACATGCGGAAACTCAGCCTGCTCGTGCTCGGGTTCACCGTTCTGTTGCTGGTGATCGCCATTGCCTTGATCAACAACACGATCCGTCTGGCGATCTACAGCAAACGCTTCCTGATCCGCACCATGCACCTGGTAGGCGCAACGAAGTGGTTCATCAAGAAACCGTTCCTGGGCCAAAGCTTCTGGCAGGGGATCATCGGGGCACTGCTGGCCGTCGGCTTGCTTACCGGACTCCTGCATTTGGTGCAACGCTACATGCCCGATGTGCTTGCCTTCACGGATGTGATGACCTTGGCCGTCCTCTTCGGAGCGGTGCTGGTACTCGGTCTGCTGATCTCCTTGATATCCACCTGGTTCGCTGTAGGCCGCTACCTTCGCATGAACTCCGAGGAGTTGCACTGGAGCTGATCATTCCCACCCACTTCCTTCCATGGCCAAGAAACCGAACAACGCCGAGAACGATATGGCGTTCACCGCCACGAACTACAAGCTCCTGCTCATCGGTCTGGGCATCGTGACGTTGGGGTTCATCCTGATGGCGGGCGGTGGTTCCGGTGACCCGAACGTGTTCGACGAAGGGGCGATCTTCCATCCTCGCCGGATAACCGTTGCGCCCATTGTTACACTCGTTGGCTACCTCTTCATCGTGTATGCCATCCTGAAGCGTACGGGTGGCGAAGCGTCCAAATGAGCATTCTGCAGGCGATCATCCTCGCGATCATCGAGGGTATTTCGGAATTCCTGCCCATCAGCAGTACGGGGCATATGATCATCGGCTCCACCATCATGGGGATCGAGCAGGATGATTTCGTCAAGCTCTTCACCGTGGCCATCCAATTCGGTGCCATCCTATCGGTGATCGTATTGTACTGGAAACGCTTCTTCCAAGGGCTGGACCTGTACTACAAACTATTCACGGCTTTCATTCCCGCGGTCGTTGCTGGTCTCCTTTTGAAGGACCACATCGACGCCTTGTTGGAGAACGTGATCGTGGTGGCGGCCGCTTTGCTCATAGGAGGGGTCGTGTTCCTGTTCATTGACCGGTGGACCCCGGGAGGCTCCAAGGAGGACTCATCCCGGCTGACCCATAAACGGGCCTTGGTGATCGGGTTGTTCCAGTGCCTGGCCATGGTGCCGGGGGTTTCCCGGTCGGCAGCCACCATCATCGGCGGGCTGACACAGGGCCTGAACCGGAAGGATGCTGCTGAGTTCAGTTTCTTCCTTGCGGTCCCGACCATGTTCGGCGCCACGGTGAAGTCGATCTATGATTATGTGGATGATGGCGGGGCGGTGACCATGCAACACTTCCAATTATTCGCCATTGGTAACGTGGTTGCCTTCATCGTGGCGATCATCGCCATCAGGGGGTTCATCACGTACCTGAGCCGAAGCGGGTTCAAGGCCTTCGGGTGGTACCGCATTGCACTTGGAGGCACCATACTATTGCTTTGGTTCTTCGGGGTCCCGCTGCATATGGCGTGATCCGGACATATGGATCAGGACCCACAGGAGAGATCATTCCATTTCGACGCGGAGTCCGGAGGCCTCCTGCTCGTGGACAAGCCCTTGACCTGGACCAGTTTTGATGTCGTGGGAAAGTTGCGCGTCGCGTTGCGCATCGCCTCGGGCTACAAGATCAAAGTGGGTCATGCCGGTACGCTCGATCCTCTGGCAAGTGGTCTCCTTATCCTGGGCTACGGGCGGATGACGAAGCAGTTGATGGACATCACCGCACAGGAAAAGACGTATACCGGCACCATTACCCTTGGTGCCACCACACCCAGCTACGATCTGGAAACTACACCTGAACCGTCCGGCGCATGGGAGTCGATCGATGAAGGGACCATCAAGGCGGCCTTTGCACGGTTCCACGGTGAGGTTCTTCAGCGCCCTCCTGTATTTTCCGCACGGCGGTTCCAAGGGGAAAGAGCCTACTTCCTGGCACGTGATAGCGAGCGCTCGCATCTCGTGGAACTTCCCGCGGTCAAGGTCCTCATTTCCTCGCTCATGGTGACCGCCATACGTGGTTCCGAAGTGGATTTCGAGGTCCATGTGAGCAAGGGCACCTACATCCGATCGCTTGCCCATGACATTGGGCAGGTATTGGGCTGCGGAGCGTATCTCAGTGCACT
>JAHEFL010000503.1 GCA_024640205.1 Flavobacteriales bacterium
CTGAAGGCCACCGTTTTTTTCCCCACGGCGGGGCAGAAGCAACTGCTGATGCGCTTCGCCAAGCTGCAAGTGGTGGAGGGCTGATCTGGCGGGAGGCACCGAACGGTAGGTGCTTTGAATAACCCCAGGGGCCATGCGCCCGTTGAACGCCTTCGGCGGATCCCAGGAACATGTTGGATCGCCGTCCCGCCATGTTCTTGGTACGCACCACAGCATTGGTCACCATCCTTCTCTTTGGGTTCCTCGACGCGCTACCCGCGCAGGGACAGGAGCGCGCCCGCTACGTGTTCGGCTTCAGCCTGAACCCTACGCCGCAAGGGGAGTTGTATTCGCTCTTCATCTATTCCGTGCTCCATGATCAGGTGATCGAGGGCATTCCGATGAGGACCAAGCCGTATATCCTCCAAGCTGCGGGATTGCAGGAAAGCCGGGCGAACCTGGAATTCCTGGATCTCTTTGATGCGTATGGGATCATCCACTGTGGAGCATGGACCGACGAACTAGGGGTACACGTGGGCTTCGAATGTCCGCCGATCAATGACCTCTGGAAGCTTTACTACAGGGAGGACGTGGCATACAACCGGGGATCGGGATGGGCTGCTGAGGAATTCAGGCCCTCCACCCGGCAACAGATCCTTCTTGGCGCCTACCGCTCCCCCGCCTACGAGCATTGGAAAGGGCCCTATTTCGGGGAGGATGCATTCCGCCTTTTGCGCGACATGCAGGATCCGGCCTGGGTCAAAACTTATCTGGAGGGAGGATGAGTCCGGCAATATGTCCTTCGGTACCGTTCGAACGAACGATCCGCGACCGCCGCAAACCTGCGTATTTGTGATATGCCTATCGGATGCCGGTCGTAACTATGCACCCGCGAACACGGTTCTCCTTGTTTCGACCTCAAGGGAGTCCCTTACTTTTCGCCCTTCGTACCCATGAAGATCGTTATCGCCGGAGCCGGAGAGGTGGGTAGCCACTTGGCCGAACTGCTCAGCAAGGAAGCGCAGGATATCGTGCTGATCGATCAGGACAAATTCCGTCTTCAGCAAGCGGAAAGCCACCTTGATGTGATCACGCTGCGCGGAAATGCCACATCGCCATCCGTGCTGGCACAGGCGAACATTGATAAGACAGCATTGCTCATCGCAGCCACGGATTCGGAGACCAGCAACATCGCCATCGCAATGATCGGCAAACAGCTTGGTGCCAAACGTACCATCGCCCGGATCAGTAACCCGGAGTTCCTCGACTCGAAGAAGATCGACATGGTGGCCCTCGGGATCGACGCGCTGGTTTCCCCGGAAACCTTGGTGAGCGAGGAGATCCTCCGCCTGGTGAAGCGCTCTGCGGCGATCGAGACCTATGATTTCGACCAGGGAAAATTGACCCTTCTCGCCGTGCTTCTGGAAGAAGGAGCCATGGTGGTGGACCGGACCGCCGAGGAAGTCGCTGCCGAAGTAAAGAACCTTCACTTCCTGAACGTCGCCATCAGCAGGAACGGGCAAGCCATTATACCGCGGCGACACACCGTCTTCCGGACCGGCGACAAAGCCTATTTCATCGCGACCCCTAAAGGGGTGGAACAGATCTACCATCTCACGGGAAAGCGGACGTTGGACATCAAGAGCATCATGGTGCTGGGCGGAAGCCGCATAGGCAAATTGGCGGCGAAGAAGTTGAGCAAAAGCTATCACGTCAAGCTCATCGAACGAGACCGGGACAAGTGTTTCGAACTCACGGACAACCTGCAGGACGTGATGATCGTGAACGGTGATTGTCGTGATGTTGACCTGCTGGAGGAAGAGGGGATCAGCAATGTGGACGCGTTCATCGCGGTAACGGGCAACTCGGAAACGAATATCATGAGTTGCCTGGTAGCGAAGAACCATGGTGTGCCGAAAACGATCGCATTGGTGGAGAATATCGAGTACATCAATCTTTCCATGAACATCGGTATCGACACATTGATCAACAAGAAACACGTGGCCGCAAGCCAGATATTCAAGCACGTTCGTAAGGGTGATCTCATCAACATGGCCAACCTGCACGGTATGCCGGCGGAGATCTTGGAGTTCGAGGTAAGTGCGGACGCCAAGGTCACGAAAGGATTGGTGCGTAATCTGGAATTCCCCCACTCCGCGATCATCGGGGGCTATGTGCGCGAGGGAAAGGCACATCCCGTTACGGGCAATACCGAGTTGATCAAGGGGGACC
>JAHEFL010000504.1 GCA_024640205.1 Flavobacteriales bacterium
AACTCGCCGCCAGGAACATCCTCCACCTGTACCTGGACGGTGGAGCAACCGTGCAGCGCTTCCTGCGTGCGGGCTTGATCGACCGCCTGATCGTGACCCGGTTGCCGGTGCTCATCGGGCAGGGCATCCCGCTGTTCGGTCAGCTGGAGCAGGACATCCGCCTGAAGCTGGTGGATAGCCGCACCTTTCCCGGCGGGCTGGTGCAGAGCGAGTACGCAGTGCTCCGACCATAAGCCGAACCACGACTACGCATGGAGCACGGATCAGCGGCGATCACTGGACAGTGGACCGCTCATTCGGCCAGCACCAGCTTATAGCCCACTCCGCGCACATTCACGATCCGCACGTTCGCGTCGGCTTCCAGCTTCTTCCGCAACTTGGAGATGAACACATCCAGTGTTCGGCCCACATAGTCCCCCTCATCGCCCCAAACGCTGGCCAGGATCGCATCCCGTTCCACGGTATCGTTCGGGGAGGCCGATAGCAGGTGAAGCAGGTCTGCTTCTTTGCTGGTCAGCTGGACCTTTTCATCCTTGAAGGATAGCTCCATGTTCCTTTTGTTGAACAGGAACTCCCCGATACGGACCGTGTTTTCATCAGGGACGGTCGCGGACCTTGTTCTGCGCTTCAGCATAACGACGACCACGGCCACACTGGCAAGCACGCCAAGGATCATGAACATCAGATTACGGTCGTTGTGGATACCGAGCATGGAGATACCTGCTTCATCGGCGTTCCCATGGCCTCGAAAACCCACTGTGTTCGGTTCAATGATCGTGATCCAAAGCTCGTAGCAGGCGACCGGCTGCACCCTGCCTTTACAAGCGATCACATCATCTTGCCTCACCGCAGCGACCTCCCAGCCGTGAACGACCAGGTTCGAGTCGCAGGAAACGACCTCAACGACATAGCCATGTGCTATCCGTGTCCCACTGATGACGCTGTCAATGGTCATCGTCAGCGCGTCCGGGTCGAATCCGAATTCGTTCCCGAAGCGGATCTTGTACCGCTCGCCGTCCTTCTGGATCGGAAGAACGAGTGAGGAGGAGTCACCAACGGCCAGCAGCACCTGATGGCCGATCATGCGCATGGCCACTTCCATCTGCCTCTCTTCCTGGAAGGTCAGGTCCTGGGTGTGCGCGATGCGCGGAGCAGTGCTGAACCACACGATCAAAAGCAGACCCGACCTGACGAACATGCGGTAAAACTACCGCCTCAACGTGTTGCTTTTGAATGAATTACACTCGATTTACACTAATTTACATTCCATTGAACCACCGCGCTGTTGGTGTCGAGGACCTTTGCCTTACATACAACTACACAAGGTCATGAAAGGAAGAACGATCATCGCTGGAACAACGGTCCTTCTGCTCGCAGGCGCGATCCTCGGATACGTGGCCACAGTGCCGGAACGGTGTGTTGCACAGTCCGCTGCCCCACTCTCGACGTTCGATCCGCTGAGTTTGCCCAAGGCTGATCGACAAGCGCCATGGTTGGATCCGTCGGTGTTCTACTCGGACAAAGCTTATGTTGTTCTCGCCAGGACTTCCGCCGAGCATCCGCCTGCAAAAGAAGCAGCTTTCGTTGGGGGAAGCGATGCAATGGTGAGCTATTTGAAAGCGAACATCCTGGAGCATGTCAAGGAAGGCATTGGATGGTTGAAGCCTCCAACGATCAACTTCACGGTGAATGAGAAAGGTGCCATAGCAGATGTGGAGATGACCGGCACCTGCGGGAGCGCGGCATTGGACGAACGGCTTGTCGCAGCGATCAAGAACATGCCCCATTGGACCCCGGCGAAGGACGAGAAAGGGAATGCCACTTCACAGGAATTTGAATTCCATGTGGTGCAAGCTGCATGTGATCAAAAGCCACCACCGGCCACGCTCGGTGTGAGCATGTATGATATGCCGCTATCGGACAGCGCGGCCGCGATGGAACATCCCTATGACCTTGAATTCAGCCTTGAAAAGATCGAGGAGAACCGGTACACCTTGATCACCTCGATGAAGCTGCATGGAGGAAGTTTCTATGTATCACCGAATTCCACCCGCGATTTCAAAGGGAAATTCCATTTGGAGATCGCGGACCGTGATCACGTTCTGTTAGGGGACAGGTTCAAGGAGATCCCTCGCTCTAAAGAAGTGATCGACCTGCATCCTTTCGTGAATGGTCCAGTGGATTGGGTGAACGAGGATACCAGGTATGAAC
>JAHEFL010000505.1 GCA_024640205.1 Flavobacteriales bacterium
CCCCCCCATCCGGCAATGAAGCCAATCCTTGTGGGTTACGGTGTCCTCGCGTCCATGTGCGATCCGCGCTCGGATTGTCGGCAGGCACGCTGCCGTTCGTGGTGAAGCGAAGCACTTTGCCCATCGGGTGCCCGAGCGTATCGTCCTGCAGCCAATAATCCGCCGTGGTCAACAGGAGGCTCCCGGTATCATCGAACAGCAAGCGGCCACCTGCGTGTTCACCGGCGTGCGGATACACGAATAGGACCGTATCGTTGATGAGAGCGTCGTTCAGGATGTCGTATTCGAAGCGGAACACTTCGCAGAGTTGACCACCTCCGTAGTAGACCGCTGTGTCGAAAACAGCGAATACCTGGGGCGTGAACGGGAAGTCGGGATGCAATGCCATACCAAGACCGTTACCGTACGGACGGACGAGAAGCGTGTCCACCTCATCAGCCGCAGGGTCCCATCGCGTGATCAACGGTCCATCGGTCATCCACAGTCTGCCGTCAGGCCCCCAGAGGATCTCCCAGGGAATGTTCACACGCGAGCTATCGAGGACCATGTCGATGGCAAGAAGGGTATTGTCCAGTTGGTAAGTGAGCTGGGAGGAAGCGACAGGGGCCTGCGCAATACCGATACTCAGGAGGAAAGTATGGAGGAAATGATGGGAACGCATGCCCAAAGGGGACGGGGCTAAAGGAAATTGCGTTGTCCGGATCAACCCGTCCGGAACACCCGGTTCAACTCCTCGGTTCCTGAGGAATGATGTGCACGTCCCGCTGCGGGAACGGTATGACCACGCCCTTGTCCCGGAACATTTTGACGATCGCGAAACGGATCTCGCTCTTAGTCTGTTCGATGAAGAAGATGTTCCGGCTCCAGAACAGCACCTCGAAGATTATTGCACTGTCACCGAAGTCGATCAATCGGCACATCACCGGATGACCATGATCATCGCTGATCACCATCGGATGCTTGCGGGCACATTCCAACAATATCTCACGGACGAGTTCTTCATCGGAACCATAGCGCACCCCGACCGATAGCCTGAATCTCGTCTCCAGCGCGTTGTGGGACCAGTTGACAACATTTTCGTTGATGAACCGGTGGTTCGGCACGATCACGTTCATGCCATCGCGGGAATAGACCGTTGAGGTCCGAAGATTGATCTGTGTGACCCGTCCGACCAGCCCTTCAACCTCCAGCACATCACCGACGCGAATGGTACCTTCCAACAGGATGATGATGCCGGAGACAATGTCATTGAACGTTTGTTGGATACCAAGGCCGAGGCCGACAAGGAGTGCCGCCGAACCGGCCAACAGAAAGGTGATGTTCACCCCCAGGATCTCCAGACCGGAGAGAGCGACGATGACCCAGATGGCATATTGTACCAGCAAGTATCCGGATAGGAGACGCGAACGCTGCTCCTCGTCCCCCTTGACGCGCCGGTATACCGCTGAGCGCACAAATCGAAGCAGAACAAATGCTAGGACCACTAATAAGAGAACCGTAAGGAAGCTGCCCACGGTAATGGTGCGATCGCCGATCTTGAACAGCGCGTCCGTACCTATCGATCCAAGGTCCATCTGGAATTCACATTGACTCGAGCACGAAGGAACGGAAAGGATCGATCGGTCCGTTCCTCACGCGCGCTTGCGCCGGTCCTGGTGCATGGCGCTTAGCCGGAACACCGTGCCAGGTCCGTTCTGAAGGGTGATGCTGGCATCGAGCTGCGACGCCAGCGTATGGATCAGTTCCATTCCCAAGCTGTTCGGATTCTCCCACTTACGGGAGTTCGGAAGACCGATCCCATCGTCACCAATGTGCAGCTCGAAACCATCGTCACCATCACTTTCAAGGTGCGCGATGATGGTCCCGCTTCGGCGTCCCCTGAACGCATGTTTGAAGCTGTTGCTGATAACCTCATTGATCAGCAGCCCGAGGGGTACAAGTGTATCGAGTCCCAGGGTCTTCACCCGTATATCGACATCCAATTTCAGGTCGATCCCCACGGAGTACGCATGGATCAGGTCGCGGATCAGGGCGTCCAAATAGCTCCCGACATCAATGTTCGCAAGGTCTTTGCTCAAATAGGTCTGCTCGTGGACCAGGGCCATGGCGCTCACACGGTTCACGCATTCATTGAACAGTTCCCGTGTTTCACCATCCTGTACCTGATCCATCTGGAAGCGGATGAGGCTTTTGACGATCTGCAGGTT
>JAHEFL010000506.1 GCA_024640205.1 Flavobacteriales bacterium
TGTGATATCCTCCAGACTACCTACCCCATCGATCGCCTTGTACTTATTCTGTGCGCTGTAGTAATCCTTCAAGGGAGCGGTCTTGTTCTCGTACTCACGGATGCGGTTCCGGATCACGGCTTCATCCTTGTCATCGGCCCGTCCACTGGTGGCACCGCGACCGAGCAAGCGCTTGATCAACTCCTCCTCCGGCACCTGCAGGGCCAGCATGGCAGTGATGGGCTCCTTTTTGGATCCCAGCATTTCGTCCAGCGCTTCAGCCTGTGCCTTGGTGCGCGGGAAGCCGTCGAAGATGAAGCCTTGCGCGTCGAGGTTCGCCTCCATCTTGTTGCGGATCATGCCGATGACCACATGATCGGGGACGAGTTCGCCGGCATCCATGAGTTCCTTGGCCTCCAGCCCCAGCGGGCTTTCCACCTTGATCTCCGCCCGCAGCAGATCGCCGGTGCTGAGGTGCACGAGACCGTAACGCTCGATCAGGAAATTGCTCTGGGTGCCTTTGCCCGCGCCTGGCGGACCGAAGAGTACGATGTTCAGTTTGCTCATGCTATTGATTGATCACTCTCCACGAGTGCTTTCTTTTCCACGATCTTATAGATCCCACGCAGGTTGCGGCCCAATCCATCGTGGTCCAAGCCGCTGCCCACCACGAATTCATTCGGGATCTCCAGGGCCACGTAAGTGATGGGTACGTCCTGCTTGTAGGCATCCGGCTTGTAAAGCATCGTGGCAATGGTCACGCTCGCCGGCCGGCGTTCCGCCAGGATGTCCATGATGTGGCGGATGGTATGGCCCGTGTCCACGATATCCTCCAACACCACCACATGGCGACCTTCAATGCGCTCGTTGAGGCCGATGAGCTGGCTCACCTTCCCTGTGCTTCGCGTTCCATGATAGCTGGCCACCTTCACGAACGTGATCTCGCATTCGATGGTCACGCGTTTCAGCAACTCGGAGGCAAAAAAGAAGGCGCCGTTCAGTACCCCCACGAAAAGAGGCTGCTTTCCCTGGTAAGCGGCGCTCACATCGGCCGCCACACGATCGATGGCCGCCGATAGATCCGCCTCGGGGATGAAAGTCTCGAAGTCCTTGTCGTGCAAGCGAACACGCGTCATGGCTATGGGTCGGAGCAGGCCATTAAAGCCTGGGAAGGCGCGAAGTTAACGATCCCCTTCCGGGCTGTTCCCTTCCTCACTGGTGTGCTTGGCATAGGGATCATCGCTACTTTCGGCACCATGCGCCGCCTGTTCCTCTCCATTGCTCTCATCGGCCCCCTGCTCCTTCATGCAGGAGGTGAGCCATTGCCGCTCGGTGCACGCTTTACCGGAATGGGCTGGACAGGCCTTTCACTGGTGGACTTGTGGAGCATCCGCTTGAACCCTGCCGGGATCGCCGGACTCGAAGTGCCTACCGCCGGGTTGAGCTACCAGCGCCATTTCCTTAGCGAGGACCTGGCCCATCAAGGGATCGCGGTCGCTCTTCCTCTGGGTAATGGAACATTGGGTATCGGCGTGGACCGTTTCGGCTATTCGCTGTACAATGAAACGCGCAGCAGCCTCACCTACGCCATGCGCTTCGGTGATGGCTTGCGTGCTGCGGTGCAATTGGACCACCTGGGTGTTCGATTGGGTGAGAACTATGGCAGTTCGGGGACCCTGGTGGCTGAGCTTGGTGTTCAGGCGGCCATTACCGAAGCACTATGGATCGGAGCGCACATTTACAACCCAACGCGTTCCTCCCTGTTGAAGCAGGACGATGGTGCCGTACCGATCGATGAGGAGGTCCCCACGTTGATACGCGCCGGGTTCACTTACCTCTTCAGCCCGAAACTGCTGATGAACCTGGAGGTTGAGAAGGACATTGACCGACCGGAAAGCGTGCGCTTCGGGATCGAATACAACCCCACCAAGGTGCTGTACCTGCGGACCGGCATCAGCACGGAGCCTTCGCAGTCCCACTTCGGGGTGGGCTTCCGCCTCGATCGCCTGGACATTGACATGGCCGTAGCCGTGCGCTCGCAGTTGGGTACGACGCCGATCATCAACCTGAACTACCGTTTCAAATGAGGAGCGCCCTGGTGGCGACCGCATTGCTCGTACCGGTGCTCCATGCGTCGGCACAAGTGGACGGTGTGCCACGGGATGTCATCGAGCAGCGCATCGAGCTGGCAGCCGAAGTGCTCGGGGATGATGCCGACGTGGACCTA